>DASXWF010000923.1:0-7494 GCA_036503835.1 Polyangiaceae bacterium
CGAACGGCGCATCCTGGTTCTGAAACGCCGCGAGCGTCGTTTCGCGCACGTCACGCACTAAATCCCGCACGGTCATCCCTGATTGAAACCGTGTTCGCAGAACCACCGTGTTCAAAAAATAGCCAATGAGGTTGCGCAGCTCGCCGTGACTGCGGTTGTCGACCGGCGACGCAACGCAAATGTCGTCCTGACCGGTGCAGCGCCGCAACAGCAGGGCAAAGGCCGCGAGCATCGTCATAAACAACGTCGATCCACATCGAAGGGCCAGACCGCGCAACTTCTCGAGCAGGTCGGATTCGAAGAACATGCGGACGACGTCGGCCTCGCTGCTGCGCGCAGGGGGCCTCTGGAAATCCGTGGGTAGATTCAGTAGTGCGGGCGCCCCGCTCAATCTGTCCCGCCAGTAGCGGAGTTGGTCCTCGATGTGCCGATCCATCGATTCCCGTTGCCAGGTGGCGAAGTCGCCGAACTGCAACCGCAATGCCGGCAACTCTGGAGCCACGCCACGGCGATACGCGCTATACGCGGCCTCGAGCTCCCGAAAAAGCAGGCCTTTCGACCAGCCGTCGAAGATCGCATGGTGCACGTTGAGCTGCAGAACGTGTTCGTTCGGAGACAACCGATACAAGTGGACGCGAAACAGCGGTCCCGTTTTCAAGTCGAAAGTGTGACGACCCTCGGCGGCCAGGAGCTCGTGTAGTCGAGACTCGCGCTCGGCAGGTTCGGCCTCCGTGAGGTCGACTAGCGGAACCGCCAAAGCGAAGCCGGGGATAAGCTCTTGCACCGGATCGTCGCCGTTGTCGGCGAAGCGGCTTTTCAAGATTTGATGGCGATCGACGATGAGCGCGAGCGCATGCTCCAGCGCCTCTCGATCCAGAGGACCGCGCAAACTATACGCGCTCACCATGTTGTACTTGTGGCGATCGCTCTCGACTTCGTTCATGAACCACAAGTTTCGCTGTGCGAACGACAAGGGCACGCGCGTCGCACCACGCGCTCGCAGCGTCGACGCCTTGGAGCGTCTGGGCCCCAAATGCTGCAGCAATTCCTCTCGCTGTTCCGGCGAAAGGTTCGCGAGCTTTGCCTCCATCGAGCCGTCGATGAGCATCTACGCGTCCTCCGAGTAGCGCGCCAGTACCTGGTCTAGATCGTCCGCCGACAGAGCCTCGAGCGTTCGGCAGAGTTCGGCAACGGTGGCGTCCGCGGCTGGCGCGACATGGGAAGCCAATTGCCGTACCGTGCAAGATGAAAAAAGGTCACGCGCGCAGAGCTCGACTTTGAAGCGATCCTGAATACGGGCACCGACGTGAATCATCATCAACGAGTTGCCACCTAACTCGAAGAAATCGTCGTCCCGGCCGATCGGCGAAATGCCGACGACGTCCGTCCAGATTGTCGAAATCTGCTCCTCGATCTCTCCGCGCGGCTCCGCGTACGCGGCCCGCACTTGTGCCGGTCGCTTGCGTGAGGGGGCTACGACCGGCGTCTCGACGGCGGCGCCTAAAGAAGGGTCGGCGGCCCTTTCCTGACGCTCGATGATCTCGCTCTTCGAGAGCACGAGCTGCGGCTCGTTCGCGGCCAATACCCGATCGAGCGCAGCCAAGGCTTCCGCGGTGGAGAACATCTGCCGCTGCCTGTTCGCGTTTGCCGCTTGGGCCACGGCCATTCCCGTTTCGGCCCACGCGGCCCAGTTCAGAGAACGTACGACGACACGCTCGTCCGTCAGCGCGCGCGCTCGGGCATATGCATCCAAATACGCATTGGCTGCCGCGTAGCCGAAACGGCCGACGCCGCCTTTGAGCGCGTTGTGCGACGAGCACAGTAAGACGAAGTCCATCTCGGCGATCGGCAGGAGTTGTTCTAGCACCTGAAGTCCCGCGACCTTGGGACCGAGCGCCGCGAGCAGATCCTCGCGCCGCTGCCGGAGGATCATGCCGCCACCAACGATGCCTGCCGCATGGACGATTCCGTTGCAGCGACCAAAGCGCTCGCGCAGCGCGTCGGCCGTCCGCTGCATCGCGGCTCGATCCGCCACGTCGGCGCTCGCAATCATCACGCTGCTACCCGTTCGTTCGATCGCCATGACACGCCGGATACGCTCGGCATTGCTGTCGACACCGGCCGCGAGCATCGGCCACTGGTCTCGCGGAGGCAGCCCTGTACGGCTTACGAGCACGAGGCCAACGGGACCTTTGCGAGCGAAATGCTCGGCCACTGCAAGTCCGATGCCTCCCAATCCGCCCGTGATCAGATAGCAACCGTCTCGCCGTAACTCTGGCGAGGTTACGCGCGCAGGGCGGTCACAGACGTACTCCGGCACCCAGCGCTCTGCGCCACGCGACGCCACCACCGAAGAACCGGCTGCCGCCTCGTCGAGGATCAGATGCGCCAGCCTTCCAGCGCTTGACCGCTCGCTCGTATCCAACCAGACGACCCGCACGCGGGGGAATTCTTGGGCCACGATGCGAGTGGCGCTGCCCAACATGGCCCGCCCCGGGCTCAGAGCCTCGCCCGCCACGCTTACTCCGCCCGCAGTGACACACACGAACGTGACGTCGTCGAGCTCGAGCACCCGTTGCATGCCCTGCAATAACGTCGCGTACTCGAGCAGCTCGGATTCGGCGGATCGCGCTGACGGGTCGGCGCGCTGCGCTCGGCAGCAATACACGATCGTCAACGGCCGTCGAGGCGCGCTCAGCACGAGCTGGGCGAGCGACTCGTAATCGGCGCGCTGATCTCCCCGAATTTGCAGCACGCCGTTCGCCTCGCGCCGTGACTCTGCGCCGAATAGTGCGCGCGTGACCGTCGCACCGCCCTCGCGCAGCCGATCGCACATGCTCTCGAGCACCGCATCCTGCGCGCCGAACACCAACCAATCTGTTTCCTGTTGCTGCGTTGTCGCCGCCGGCCGCGGTTGCCGCCGCCAAGCCGGCAAGTACAACCACTCGTCGGGGGATTGCCGCACGACGGTATCGTCGGCGCGAACCGGTAACACAGGCTTTTCGGACGGATCCGGACGCTCGACCCAATAGCGATCCCTTGCGAACGCCGTGCGCGGCAAATCGATGCGTCGCCGGCGTTCATCGCCGTAGCGGCGCTCCGGACGCAACGGTGTGCCGATGCTCCACAATGCTCCGAATGTCTGCGCGAGTACCCGGTCGTCGCTGTCGGTACCCTGCACATGCCGCGCCGAGGGCAAAACGAGCGAACGATTCCACTGCAACACCGACCGCAGCGTGCGTGTCATGCTTTGGCCGGGCCCGACCTCGACGAACGCGTCGATTCCGGCCTCCAATAAGCGTTCGATGCCTGCGGCGAAGCGGACACGCTCGCGCATTTGCCTCGCCCAATACCGCGCGTTCTGCAGAGCGTTGCGCTCGACCCAGTCACCGGTCAGGCTCGAAACATACGGAATGCTCGGATCGTTCACGGGCACATCGCGAGCTTCGCGCTCGAACGCTTCGGCGGCAGCCGTCATCGATCGCGAATGAAACGCGTGCGACGTATGCAAAGCCGCTGCCGGGACACGGCGTTCGCGCAGGCACGCGATCGCGACGGGCAGAACCGATAGCGGCGCAGCCAGCACACAGCTTTGCGGCGTATTGACGGCGGCAACTTCGACGTCGGGCAGATCGCGGAGCAGGTCCCGCAGCTGCTCTTCCGCGGCGCCAACCGCGATCAAACCGCCGGGCTCGGCCGCGCGCATCAACTTGCCTCGCCGAACCACCAAACGCAGAGCCGTCTCGAGGCTCAGTGTCCCGGCAACGCACGCGGCCACGTACTCGCCGATGCTGTGACCAATCATCGCCGCAGGCACGAGGCCCCAGTGCTTCCAGAGCTCGGCACTCGCGTAGCTGCAAACGAACAGGGCGCACTGGGCGGCGTCGGTGGCGTTCAAGCGGTCTGCATCGGCTGCCGGATTCAACAACAAGTCGCGCAACGCGAAATCGATCTGCGGATTCAGCAGCTCGAGACAGCGGTCGACGGAGTCCTTGTAGACGCGTTCCGCCGCGTAACAAGCTGCCGCCATTCCGGGATATTGAGCGCCTTGTCCCGGGAACACGAACGCTATCTTTGGCGTTGCGGCCGTTCGCGGCCCGTACCCATCGACCGGCGATCCACGCGGCGGGACCAACAAATAGTCGCGTTCGGCGAGCTCGCGACGCCCGACGGACAGGGTGAACGCTGCGTCGGCCCGTTCCGCCGGAGTCAGTCGCGCCGCCACGGTTCGTAGATTCTCCTTCAGCTCGGCCAACGCTTGCGGTGTGGCTGCAGAGACCGGCCAGACATGCCAACCAACCGCGCTCGGCTCGCTGGACGTTTGCGGGGACTCGCAGAGAATCGCGTGCGCGTTCGTGCCACCCATTCCGAACGCGCTGACCGAGGCGAACCGAGGGTGGCCCTCGCACACCCATTCTTCGGCCACGGTGGGCACACGAAATGGTGTGCGCTCCAACTCCAGCGCGGGATTGGGCGCTCGAAAGTGGGCCAGAGGCGGGATCGTCTTCGTCGACAACGCTTTGCATGCTTTGATGAACCCGCCGATACCCGCGGCAGTTCCCATATGCCCCACGTTTGCCTTCAAGGCGCCGAGAGCGCAGTAACTGTCGGCCCGCGTCTTGGCTCGATGCGCTGCCGTCACCGCCTCGATCTCGATCGGATCTCCGAGAACAGTGCCCGTGCCGTGGGCCTCGTGGTAACCGATCCATTCCGGATTCACGGCGGCGCGCTCGAGCGCCGAGCGGATGCATTCTCGCTGTCCGACGATGCTCGGCGCGGAGAAGCCTACTTTGTCGGCGCCGTCGTTGTTCACCGCCGTGCTCTTGATCACGGCGACTATGTGGTCTCCATCGGCAAGGGCGTCTGCGAGACGCTTGAGCACGACGACGCCGACACCACTTCCGCTCACGGTGCCGCTCGCGGCGCTGTCGAACGGGCGGCAGTAACCGTCCCGCGCCAGAATTCCGCCCTCGCGATAAAGATAGCCGGTGCCATGTGTCCCAGCGATACGCGCGCCGCCGGCAAGTGCTATCTCGCATTCGAAGTCGGCGAGGCTTCGACACGCGAGGTGCACGGCCACGAGCGAGGTGGAGCACGCCGTCTGCACCGCTACGGCCGGGCCGCGCAAATGCAACCGATAGGCAACGTGGGTTGCGCAAAACGTCGGATCGTTGCCGAACTGCACAGCCTTCATGCCTACGCGCTCGACGAGATCCGGCCGTAGTAAGACGTTGTCATGCAGATAGTGGCTGCCGCTCACGCTGACGAACGCGCCGATTCGGCCACCGTAACGAAGCGAGTCGTAGCCTGCGTCTTCCAGCGCGTGCTGGCTGCACTCGAGCAACAGCCGTTGCTCGGGGTTCATGATTTCGGCCTCGCGCGCCGTGTAGCCGAAGAACGCGGCGTCGAACCGGTCGCACTGCGCGAGCGACACCGCACGGCGTACGTATTGCTTGTGGCCGTAGACGTGCTCGGGAACTCCCGCCGACCGCAGTTCGTCGTCCGTCAGGTCTCTACCCGCGTCGACCCCGGCCACGATGTTCGCCCAGAACGCGTCGAGATCGGGCGCGTCCGGAAACCGCCCGGCGGCCCCGATTACGGCAATGTCGGTAGCGAGGTTATAGGACGGTGGGAGATGCATTCTCGCTCCTCCGCATCACATCACGAAAACCCGCGGTCTTCATCGCACGCGCAGGCGCTGCGATTCCCTCGAGCGCGCCCGGTGGGCCGTCGAGGCGGCGTGCCAACTTCGCGATCGTCGAATAGTGAAACAGGTCCACTACATTGAGCTCGCAAGCCAGGCGCTCGCGGATTGCGGCGTGTGCTTGAATCAACAGCAGCGAGTTGCCGCCGCAATCAAAGAAATTATCGTGAATGCCGATCTGCTCGCGCCGCAGCAACTCGCACCAAATCCCGTGCAGCGCTCGCTCCGTGTCGTCTCGCGGCCCCTGCACCGCCCGCGGCTCCTCCTCCCTCACCCGCTGCGCCAGCGCTCCCCGATCCAACTTCCCGTTCGCGTTCAGCGGCAAGCTCTCCAGCACCTCGATCCGCTCCGGCCTCATCACCTCCGGCAACCGCTGCGCCAACCACTGCGTCAGATCCCCCTTCACCTCGCCCGTCACGTAACCGTAGATCCGCTCCCCTTCGCACAGCACCGCCGCATCCACCACGCCCGGTGCCCCGCGCAACACCTCCACGATCTCGTTCGGCTCCACTCGGTGGCCCCGAATCTTCAGCTGCTCATCCGTCCGACCCACGAAGTACAGCGACCCGTCCTCTCCCACCCGCACCCGGTCTCCCGTGCGGTACATCCTCTCTCCCGCTCTCACCGCGTGCGGATGCGCCACAAATCGCTCCGCCGTCTGTCGGCTCGAGCCCCAGTACCCCAGCGCCAGGCACTCGCCACCGACATACAGCTCTCCCACTCCTCCTTCCACCACCGGCTCCAACCACCGGTCCAGCACCTGCGCCTGCACTCCCGGCAGCGGCTCACCCAACGGCACCGCCCCCGCTTCCTCACTCTCCCCAACCTCTCCGCACAACACCCCGACCGTCGTCTCCGTCGGCCCGTAGTGATTGAAAATCCGGCACCCGCTGCGCTTCTCCCGGATCCGCTTCACCAACTCCCACTCCAACCTCTCCCCACCCAGCACCAACACTTCCGGCAGCCAGTCCCCCGACTCCTCCGCCTGCAACAACGCCCGCAGGTGCGAGGGCACGATCTTCAGCACACTCACCGGCCGCGCTCGCAACTCCTCGCTCAACTTGCGCGCATCCAGCTTCAGCTCCTCTCCCAGCAGCCTCAGCCTCCCGCCGCCGAGCAACGCCCCGTACACCGTCGTGTACCCAAGGTCCGCTCCCACCGTCGACAGCGCCGCGTAGCTCCCGCCACCCGACACTCCCAACCTCTTCTCGATCCCCTTCACGTAGTTGTGCACGCTGCCGTGACTCACGCACACGCCCTTCGGCTCCCCCGTCGAGCCCGAGGTGTAAATCACGTACGCCGCGCTCCCGCTCCTTACCTCTTCTCCCAGCCGACTCCCTTCACACCTCTCGATCTCCGCCGCATCCCGGTCCACCAACACCCACTCGCCTTCCCACCCAGACTCCACCAACGCGCTCACCTGCGCTTGCCGGCTGATCACGTGCTTCACGCCGCTCGCGCTCAGCACCTTCCCCACTCTCTTCACCGGTGTTTGCGGATCCAGCGGTACGTACCATCCGCCGCACTTCAGCACCGCCAGCAGCGCCACCACTTGCTCTCGCTCTCGACCCAGCAAGATCCCAACGCCGCTCCCTCGCTCGACTCCCAGCTCCCTCAGGTAGCGCGCCAGCCGGTTCGCTCGAGCCTCCAGCTCCCCGTAGCTCAGCTCCCCTTCCCCATCCTCAAGCGCACAGCTCCCACCCGCTCGATCCACAACCTCTTCGAATAACTCCGGGATCGACCGATACCTCTCCACCAGCGACGCAGACCCCCGCCGACGCGCCAGCAAC
>DASXWF010000924.1:0-5811 GCA_036503835.1 Polyangiaceae bacterium
TGGTTCCTGCCCCACCACTACCGCCGCGCGAGCTGCCGCCCCGCGCGTCGCCGCCGCGACCACTCGCAGCCGCGGCGCTGCCGCCGCCGCCGCCGCTTGCCCTGCCGGAGCTTCCGGCCGAACCACCCGTTCTGTCCGACTCGGAGTCGCCACAGCCCGGAGACCCGAACACGAGCAGCAAACCGAACGGGGCTACCCACGGACCAACGCGGCGCACAGAAGCTCGATGCATCGGTTTCACCAGCCTCGAGCGTAACCGATCTTGGCTGAGAGGAACGCGCTCGTCGCGTCCCGGCCAGCACACCGACCCTGTCCCTCCTCACCGAGGAGCGTCCCAGGTGCCGATGTAGGGATCGTACTTCTCGATCAGCGTCTCGGAGCCTGCGTGGCCCGAGCCACGATCGGTCTAGCTCGAGCGCCGGCTCGCACGAGCGCGTCTCGGCTTGTTGCAGAAGCCGTGGTTCGATCGGACGTCGTCCGGGCGCTCGCGCACTACCCGCGCGGCGTGACCGCGCTCGCAGCGTCGTCGCCGGGTAGTAAAAAGTTCGGTGCATCTGCAGCCCAGCGCCGAGCGGCCGGGTCGCAAAGGCCATGGCTCTGCCCCCGGCGTAGCAAATCGCGCCGCACCTATGATATCCCGCATGAAATGGCGTTGAAGCGCCCGCCTCACCTGCGCATCTTCCTTTCCTCGCCCGGGGACGTGGTCGAGGAGCGCAGGGCAGCGTTCGACCTCCTGAAGAGCCTGCCCGACAAGCCCTGGGCGCGAGGCACGGTCACGCTCGAAGTGCTCGCTTACGACGACGCAGCACGGCCGGTTCCCATGAGCGGAACCGAAAATCCCCAAGCGACGGTCAATCGCTACTTGGGGCGCCCGGCCGCGTGCGATCTGACGATCGTGATCCTCTGGGGTCGACTCGGCACGCCGCTTCCTGGGGAGATCACGCGCGACGACGGCTCGTCCTATCCGTCCGGAACGGTTTGGGAGCTCGAGGACGCCGAACGAGCAAAACGCGAGATCTGGATCTATCGCCGCACGCAGGAGCCTCAGATCGGCGCGGGCGATCCGGCGGTCCTGCAGAAGGTCGCCCAGTATCGAGCGGTGGGCGAATTCTTCCAGACGTTCACCGGCCCCGACGGCGCGCTGAAGCGCGGCTTCAATACGTATGCGACGGCGGAGCAGTTCCGCGAGTTGCTCGAGAAACACCTCGAGCTCTACGTGAGCGCGAAGGTGAAGGAGCCCTTTCGCGTCTTTCTGGCGGACGCGCCCGAGGAGCTCAGCGTCTCGCGCGATCAACTGGCCGAGGCGCTCGAAGGAACGGACGGGATCGAGGTCATGAAGCGGGTGCCTCCGCCGTGGTCGTTCGATCAGCACGAGCTCGAGTTCGGGATCACGGCGCGCGGGGCCGACCTGTGCGTCCATCTGCTGGGCGTCGGCACGGGGCGCGCGTTCGCGGACAAGGCCGAAGCCACCTACCCCGCCGAGCAGGCGCGGATAGCGCTCGATGTCGCGCGCGCGCAGCTCGTCTTGCACCCGTCCGATTTCTCGTCCAGCAAGGTGCCGCCGGGTCCTTATCAGGAGCTCCTGAAAAGGATCGAGAGCATGCCGGGCGAGCGCGCCCGCATCGAGCGCGTGACGGTGACGAAGGCGCAGATGGGCGCTGTCATCCTCAAGAAGTGCGAAGAGCTCGCGCGCGGCAGGCTCGAGCCCGAACCCGAACCGCGCGCCTGCATCGACACCCGAAGCGAGGATTTCGGCCGGATCGGGCAGCTGATTCAGTACCTCGGCAGCAAGGACGTCGAGCAACAGGTCCTGATCCCGAAGGCCACGGGGGGCGGGCCCAAACAGCAGGCGTCGGAGTTCGGCCAGCACCTGCGAACCAATCGCTGTTTCATCGTCGTCTGCGGAGGGCTGCTCCCGGAGCGGGCCTACCGGCGCGCGCACGAGGCCTACAGGCTCATCAAAGAGAACCACTGGAAGACCAGCATCGGAATGTACCTGGCGCCCGCGGAGCCGTGGCATTTCGAGCCCCCGCCGGGCTTCAAGTGTCCGGTGATCGACAACCTCGAGGGCTTCAATCCCGCGCCGATCGACGAGTTTTTGCGCGGGGCAGGCCTCGGATGAGCTCCCAGGTCAATCCGTACATCGGACTGAGACCGTTCCAGAGCTCGGACAGCGCCTACTTCTACGGGCGGCGCGAGCAGACGCTCGAGCTCCTGGAGCTCCTCCACGGGTCGCGCTTCCTGGGCGTCGTCGGTCGTTCGGGCTGCGGCAAGTCGTCGCTCGTGCGCGCCGGCCTCGTTCCGGCGCTGGAGGCCGGGTTCCTGGCCGGCGAGCGGGACGCCTGGGTCGTGACGACGTTGACGCCCGGCAACGCACCGCTGGCTCGGCTGGCGCGCGCGCTGCTCCACGACCGCTCGGCCGACGAGGCGACCGAGCAGGCCGAGGCGTTCGTTCACCTGGATGTGGCCGGTCAGCTGCGCTGGCTCACGAAGGTGCTCGAGCCGCGTCTCTCCTCGACGGCCAATCTCCTCCTGGTCATCGACCAGTTCGAGGAGGTGTTCGATCCGGATCTCCTGGCTTCTCCCGCGGCGCACGCTCAAGCCGACGACTTCGTCGCGCTCCTGCTCGCGCTTCGCGAGCAGGTCGAACTACCGATCTTCACCGTGCTGACGATGCGCAGCGACTACCTCGGAGACTGCGATCGCTTCGCGGGCCTGCCCGAAGCGATGAATGCGAGTCGCTACCTCGTACCGCGGCTCACGCGCGATCAGCTCCGCAAGGCCATCGAGGGTCCGGCCGGCGTCGAGGACACGCTCGTCCAGCCGCAGCTGCTCGATCACCTGCTGAACGAGATCGGCGATCGGCCCGATCAGCTGCCGCTCTTCCAGCACGCACTCTCGCGCACCTGGCGGGCCTTCAACGATCGCCGCGCGCAGGCGCCCGGCACCCCCGCCGTGATCGAGAGCCGGGACTACGTGAAGGCCGGCACGGTCACCTCGGCGCTCTCGGAACATGCCAAGGAAGCGATGCAGGGCATGGACGAAGAGCTCGTCGCGAAGATCTTCAAGTGCCTCACGGACACCGACCCGCAGCAACGCCGGCGCCGTCGCGTCGCTGGAATCGTCCAGATCAGCCGTGAAACCGGCGCGTCGCAAGTGGCGATCGAGGCGGTACTGCAGCGCTTTCGGGAAGACGAGCGCTACTTCGTCGCTCGCGATCCCGAGCCCACGAAAGACGGGGATACGCGCGTCGGGCTGTCCCACGAGAGCTTGATCACGGCGTGGCCGCAGCTCAGCCGCTGGGTCGACGAGGAGCGGGCCGATCGCGACGAGCTCCGCGAGCTCGTGACCAAGAGCCAAGGCTTCGATCGCACGCGTCAGCCCGACATCCTCCGCCGGGTCCTGCCCTACGCGACTGTCCGGGACGATCTGCTGCAGGGGCGCGACCTCGCCAAGTTCAAGCTGTGGGGCGAACGAACGCGATCCCCGACCTGGGCGGAGCGCTACGTCCCCGAGAAGGCGTACGCGGACGCCCTCGAGTACCTGCAAGCGAGCGAACGCGCACAGCAGATCGCCAGCCTCGGGATCACTACGGCCGTCGTCGTCGTGATGCTCGCGCTCACCGTGAGCACTTTTTGGTCCGTGCACAGCCTGCGGCAGGCGCAAGCCGCCGAGACGACGGCCAACACCGAGCGGGACAAGGCCAAGCAGGCGCTCGTACTCGTCAACAAAGCGGACGCGGCTCGCATCGCCGCTCGCAGATCGGGCCTCGTGGCCAACGCGCGCGCCTCGAACGACGCGGCGGAGCAAGTCGCGCTGCTTCGTGAGTACGAGTCGCAGGAGCAAGCCGGGGCGGCCCCCGACGCCCGGATGAAGCTGATGTGGTCGGAGGCGGCGCTCGCGGCGCTCCAGGCACCGATTGCGGAAGCGATCTTGCGCCAGGACTCGCTCGTCGTCGCCGCATTGAGCCCCGGCGGAGCGCACGTGGTCACGGGCGCGGCCGACGGCTCGGTCCAGCTCTGGGACGCCGACCGTTCCCGCCCGATCGCCGAGCTCCTTCCCGCCACGAAGCTGGCGGGCGAACCCGTCAAACTTACGGCGCTCGTTTACGCCAGTGGCGCGAAGGAAGACGTTCTGGTCGGGGGATTTTCCGACGCACGAGTGCGCGTCTGGAAGCTCCGCGCGAAAATGGACGAGCCTCCCGAGCCGCCACGCGTCGTCCAGCAGGGGGACTGGGTCAGCTCCGTAGCTTTCGGGCGCCACGGCGACACGGAGGTCTTCGCGGCGGGTGCCCGTGACGGCAAGCTCCGCGTCTGGACCTCCGAGCAGTCGGAAGAGACGATGCCAGCGGCAAGGTCGCTCCAAACGTCGAGCGAGATCGCGGGATTGGCCTTCAGCCCCGACGGCAAGACGCTGGCAGCGGCGGTGGGCAATCGCCTCTTGCTGGGCGCACTGCGCTACTCGTCCCACTCGGCGGAGGTCGTATTTGCGGCGGACGCATCCGCGCACGCGAGCAAGGACGGCGACATCACGGCCGTCGCCTTCGACGCGGGCGGCCGCAAGCTCGCGATGAGCGCCGGAAGTGTCGCGACGGTATTTCAGTTCCGCGACGGAAGACTCGAAGCGCCGGCGCGATTTCAAGGCCACCAGGGCACGGTTCAGTCGCTGGCCGTCAGCGGAGACGGCCGGCAGCTCCTCACTGGATCCTGGGATCGTACGGCGCGCCTCTGGAAGCTGGACGAAGCTCACGCTCCCCGCGTCCTCTCCGGACACGACGCGTCCGTGGTGTCGGTCCGATTCGGTCCCGGCGAGCGCCTGCTGACGGCGTCGCTCGACGGCACGGCACGCATCTGGAGCACGCGAGGCAGAGGGACACCGACGATACTGGAGACGCCACACCGCACCGGCAAGGACCTCTCCCAGGTGCGAGCGCTCGCGGCCTCGAGCGACACCATCGCGGCAGCCACCTGGCAAGGCAACGTACAGCTCTGGAACGCGGACGGCTCTCCGACTCACACGCTGCGCTCGAACGGGAAGCCGCTCTGGTCCCTCGCCCTCAACCCGGACGCTAGTCTCGTCGTTGCCGGAGCTCTCGATGAACGGGCATGGCTCTGGAAGATCACTCGCCCGCCCGGCAGTGCCAGGGCAGCAACTTCCGAGCCGTTCAAGCTCGAGAGCCCGAACGGTGGCGTGCGTGCCGCGGCCTTCACCCACGACTCGCGGCATCTGGCGCTGGGGTCCGATCGGGGTGTCGTGCTCTGGAAGCTCGGCGAGGGTGGCTCTCCCGAGGGTGGTTCGACCCTGGCAACTCCCGCGAGCGTCGCTGCGGTGGCCTTTGCCCCTGACGATCGCAGCATCGCCGCTGCCTGCGCCGACAACACGATCTACGTCTGGTCGCTCGACGACGCCGCGAAGCCCGCCGCGACCGGGCCCAGGATTCTCCGACAAAGGAGCAAGGTCGCGGCGTTGGCGTGGGAAGCCGGCATGCTCGTGAGCGGCTCGGCCGACGCGACCGCGCGCATCTGGCGCCAGGGCAGCGACACACCGACGCTGCTGGAAGGTCACGACAGCGCGGTCGCAGCCCTGGGCGTCGAGATCGGTGGGAGCCGGATCGTCACCGGGTCGTTCGACAATACCGCGCGCATCTGGGATTCCGCTTCCGGGAATGCCACCGCGGTTCTCCGCGGCCACGAGGGTCGCATCCGCGCGGCGCTGATCGATGCCCGCGGGCGGGTCATCACGGGCTCGGACGACGGGCACGTCCGTATCTTCGGGCTGACCAAACCCGAACAGCTGGGCGACGCACTCTGG
>DASXWF010000925.1:0-3403 GCA_036503835.1 Polyangiaceae bacterium
CGGAGACCGCATGCCACGCGAGTGCTCTGGCGAGGCCAAAGCCAGCTGCTTTTTCAGGTCGAGGGGGTCGCAAGACGTGACAGAAGACTGCAGGGACGGGCGCTGCCCTGCGAAGCGCAAGATCCCCGAAGAAAAAGCGAATCTCTGCCAGTAGTGCTAAGGGTCAACGCTTTCGATACGTGCGCCAGCGCATTTCCAGGGGCGGCCTGTCCGCGGGCAGGTCGAAGAGATCCTGACCCGCGCAATAGGCCTCGAAGAAGTCGGTGGGCGGCCACGACTCCGGCATGTGCTGGCGTTCGTACTCGACGTACGAAGCGTCGTCCACGAGCTCGAGCGGGAGGCCCTCCAGTACGCCTTCGAGCTCCGCCGGCGTGAACACCACCGTCCAGAACAGCTCGGCGAGCTCGCGCAGCTGGGGCTCCGGCTCGAAGCCGTCGAGCGCCAGGAAAATGCTGAACAAGACCAGCCCGCCGGGAGCCAGGAGTTCGGAAACCCGTTCGAGCAGCCGGCGCAAATGTTTCGGATCGCGAAAGTGCGCGACCACGAGCCCGGCCATCACCACCAGGCCGTAGTAGCCCTTCGGCAACGGCAGGCCCGGATCGAGCACGTCCCCCACGTAGATGTTGGCGCCGAGCCCCGCGGCTTCCAGATTTTTCCCGAGGATCTTCGCGAACTCGGGGGAGAGCTCGACCGCGTCGGTCACGAAACCTTCACGTGCGAGCGGCAGCGTGTTCCGCCCGTCCGCCGCGCCGACGTCGAGGATCGCGACCGTGCTCGGCTCTCCGAGCGAGCGCGCGAGGTGCAGGACCTTGGCGTTCGGAGCGGAGCCGAAGAAGGGCTGCGGCCGCTCCTTGACCCAGCGGTCGTACTCGTGCGCCACCGGAACGATCAGCGAGTCGATCTGGTAGGAAATGCCTCCGCCGGGCCGAGCATCGGTTTGGTACCGGACCATCAGGCGCGAGTAGGGTGATTGCGCCCACGCGGCTTCGATCAGCTGCCGTAGCTGGGCCCTCAGCACCTGCGCTTCCGGCTCGCTGAACGGTCGGTCGAGCACGTCGAACGCCGTCAGGAGCTTCTTCAGGTACCGCTCGGTCAGACTCGGCACCGCCGGGATCGTCAGGGTGCCGCCGCCGGCCTCGCGGATGCGGAGTTTCCGCCGCGCGGCGGCGAGGAGTACCGCCGGGTCGAGCTCGCGGGTCTTCTCGGCGGGCCGGTCGCTCATTCTGCCGACCGGCCTTATGCCAGAGGCTCCGCTCGGCCGAAATCCAGCGACGCTGTCACCTCCGGAAAACCCCTTCATTTCTCGCTCGCCCTCGGGCAGATTCGAGGGCCATGGCCAAACGTCCCCATGTGCTCGGGATGGTGCTCGCAGGCGGGGAGGGGCGCAGGCTCCACCCGCTCACGCGTGACCGCTGTAAGCCCGCGGTGCCATTCGGCGCGAACTACCGCATCATCGATTTTGCGCTCTCGAATCTGGTGAACGGCCGCTACCTGCGCATCGCCGTGCTCACCCAGTACAAGAGCCATAGCCTCGACCGGCACATCGCGCAGACCTGGCGCATGTCCCATTTCTTCAACAACTACGTGATGACCGTGCCGGCGCAGATGCGCCTCGGCCGTCGCTGGTTCGAAGGCTCGGCCGACGCGATCTATCAGAACCTGAACCTGATCGGGGACGAGCGGCCCGAGTACATCTGCGTGTTCGGCGCCGACCACATCTACCGGATGGATCCCGAGCAGATGGTTCAGGCGCACATCGAGTCGGGCGCCGGCGTCACCGTCGCCGCGCTGCGGGTACCGAAGGCCGAGGCGTCGCGCTTCGGCGTGCTGGTCCCGGGCCCCAACGGGCGCATCGCGCAGTTTCGCGAGAAGCCGACGGACGCCGAAGGGCTCAAGGACGATCCCGAGCACGTGTTCGCCTCGATGGGAAACTACGTGTTCAGTACGCGTATGCTGGTCGAGGCCGTGCGTGCGGACGCGGAGAACAAGGACAGCGTCCACGACATGGGCGGCAACATCATCACGATGCTGGTCGAGGCCGGCATGGCCGCCGTGTACGACTTCAACCAGAACAAGTTGCCCGGCGCCACCGAACGCGATCGCGGCTACTGGCGGGACGTCGGTACGCTCGACAGCTACTGGGAGGCCAACATGGACCTCATCAGCGTGCATCCCATCTTCAACCTCTACAACCGCGAGTGGCCGATTCACACGGGCTTCAGCTCGCTGCCGCCCGCGAAGTTCGTGTTCGACGACGAGGAGCGCCGGGGCGTCGCTCTCGACTCGATCATCAGCGCCGGCGTGATCGTGTCGGGCGGGACCGTTCGACGCTCGGTGCTGTCGCCGGGCGTCTCGGTGCACTCGCGGGCGATCGTGGAGGACTCCGTGCTGCTCGACGGCGTCGACGTGGGGCGCGACGCCGTCGTGCGCCGGGCCATCATCGACAAGAACGTCGTGATTCCGCGCGGGGCGCGCATCGGCGTGGACCCGGAAGAGGACCGCGCGCGCGGCTTCACGCTGAGCGACAACGGCGTGGTGGTGCTCGGCAAGGGCGACGTGGTACCCGTCTGAGGCGACGCTCGGAAGCCCAGAAATGTCCGACAAGAGTCCCGCGGGCTTGAAGGCCGCCATCGTCACGCGCGAGTATCCGCCCGAGGTCTACGGCGGCGCGGGCGTGCACGTGGAGTACCTGGTGCGCGCGCTGCGCTCGCACGTGGACGTGCGCGTTCACTGCTTCGGCAAGCCGCGCTCGGGTCCGGAGATCGGGGGGACGTACGAGCCGTGGAGCGAGCTCTCCGGGGCCGAGCCCGAGCTCGCGGCGCTGCGGACCCTGTCACTCGACCTTTTGGCGGTGCGCGGCATCCGCGGCAGCGACCTCGTCCATACCCACACCTGGTACGCCAACATGGCGGGCCACCTCGGCAAGCTCGCTTACGGCATTCCGCACGTCATGACCTCGCACAGCCTCGAGCCGCTCCGGCCCTGGAAGGTGGAGCAGCTCGGCGGCGGTTACGCGATTTCCAGCTTTTGCGAGCGAACGGCGATCGAGAGCGCGGACGCGGTGATCGCCGTTTCGAGCGCGATGAAGTCGGACATTCTGGCCGCCTATCCGCGCGTGGACGCGGCGCGCGTTCACGTCATCCACAACGGCATCGACCCGGACGAGTACCGGCCCGATCCCGATCGCTCCGCGCTCGAGAAGCACGGCGTCGATCCGAAGCGGCCGTACGTCGTGTTCGTGGGCAGGGTGACCCGCCAGAAGGGCATCGTTCATCTGCTGCGCGCGGCTCGCTACATCGAGCGGGATGTGACGCTCGTGCTCTGCGTCGGCGAGGCCGACACGCCCGAAATCGGCGAGGAGTTTCGAGCCCTGGCGGCGGAGCTCGAGCGGGATCGCGGTGGC
>DASXWF010000926.1:0-6619 GCA_036503835.1 Polyangiaceae bacterium
GTCGAGCGTCACCATGCCGATCCCACTACCAGCATGCCCGGCACGACGCCGGAAAGCGCGGGAGATGACGCGTGACGCTCGGCGGCGCTCGCCGGCGGCGCGAGCAAGCGCTCGACCGAGCCGAATCCCGCCGCGACCATCGGGACGGGCCAGGCCGCGTCCACGAAGTCTCGAACGGCGCTTCCCGCGTCGACCCAGTCGCCCGCCGCGGCACGCCCGCAAACGATGCCGGCCGCGACCAGCAGCGCCGCCAGGCGCAGCGCCGCAGAAAGCGAGCGCTCCACCGTCACCGCTTCCGAAACGCTCGCGATGAACTCGTAGATGGCCCAGCTGCCGAGCAAGGTGCCGGTCGCAAGGAACCCGGTGAAGACACGCGGAGCAATCTATCACGCGCGGCCGAGCGCTCGCCGTTGCCCGGCGCGCCGGTGGACTCAATCGTCGAGCGCGCGCAGCTCGGCGTCGAGACGCGCGTCGAGCTGCGCATCGCCGGCCGCCGCCTCCGGCGCTTTGCGGTTCGGCTTCTCGGGCGGTTGAGCCGGCCTCCGCCAGCGCTTCAGCATGCGAAACCCGAGCACGCCGGCGCCGATCATCGCCACGGCGAGGGCCGCGGCGACGTTCTTCAACGGGCTGCCCGGCGGTACCGCGAGGATCTTCGGGCCATAGCGCGTGACGATCGAGGCCTCGATGGCGTCCGGGCTCTCGCCCGCTTTCAGACGCTTGCGAATTTCTCGCCGGAGGTCGTTCGAGACCTCCGAGCCGTGGATGTCGATGGTCTGGTTCCAGCAGCAGGGCGCGCGGATGCGCCCTTCGAGCACGGCCGCGCCCGGCACGAAGCCCTGGAGCTCCTCCGCGTAGCCGGCCGAATCGGCGGGAGCGGCATGTTCCGCGGCGCCGGCGCTCGCGGGTGCGAGCAGCGCGAGGCCGAGCACGAGACCCGAACCGATGCGGCGAAGCTTCGCCATGGCCCGAACCTTGCCACGGTACCGGGCTCCGCGAAAGGGCGCTCCGGATCGCCGCTCAGAAGCCGACTTCGACCCCGACGCTCGGCAGGATCACGGGACCGGCCACGCGCTCCACGCAGCGGATGCCGCAATCGAGCCGCACGACCTCGCTCGTGGACGTGGCGTTCAGGATCTCGCCGACGAGCCCCCAGTAGCCCGTGTTGCCGATCTTCCAGCGCTTCCCGAAGCGCAGGTCCATCCGGAAATAGGGCCGGCCGCGGCGGTCGCTCGTGAAGTGCGGCCGGGTCTCGAGGTTCATCTCGGGAACGCCCGAGTAGAAGACGGCGCGTGCCCCGGCGAGGTAGCCCGAGCCGAAGGAGTAGCCGAGGGCCGCCTGCAACACGTGCGGCCGGTCGAAGCCCGATACGGACTCCTCGTTCCCGGTCGCCTGCTCGGTGTGTGAAAGCGTGTACGCAAGGAACCCTCCGAGCTTCTTGGTGAGCGAGCGCTTGAGCATGAGCTCGAGGCCCATCGAATAGATGTTCGAACGGCGGTTGATGACCTCGCGATCGATGCTGAAGTCGCGCTTGCCGCCGAGCGGATCGAGCGCGTCGAAGTAGCCGTTCCTGAATACCGCCGCGGACGCCGTCATCTCGGCCGGCAGCTTCACTCGCACCCCGCCGCTCCACGTCAGCGTCTGCTGCAGGCCGTAGTCCTTGCCGGCGATCCGGATGCTGCTGCTCTTCAGGGCGACCTGGGCGGCCGGCACGCTCGGCACGAAATTCGGCACCTGATGCGAGACGCCGAGCGACTGTTCGATCGTGACGCGGCGGCTGACCGCGAAATCCGCGGAGATTCTCGGATCGACGCCGACCTTGGTCGTGCCGCGATCGCTGTACACGTCGGCGCGGATGCCGGGGACGACGTTGATGTACGACGTGGGGTGGATCTCGGCGGCCAAATAGGCGCCGGCCTTGATCTCGGTGCGCGGCGGAAACAACGTCGAGTAGTCGGCGAAGTTCAGGAGCAGGGGATCGGTGTCGAGCGTGTAGTCGTCGACGCGGCCGTCCGCGCCCGCGCGCAGGATCACCGTGTCCGAAAGTCCGGCGTCGAGCTCGGTGCGCAGCCGGAGCGAACGCATCCCGACCCTGCTCGTCGCCTCCTCGACGCCGCCCGTCGAGTCGTAGCCGCCCGTGAGCGCGACGCGCGTGTGTACGTTGCCCTTGGCGCGGTCCCAGCGCAGGTCCACGCGGTGAAACGCGACCTCTCCCCCGCCCTGCTCGCTCGTGCCGCCGGCCTCGAAGAAATCGTACGCGCCGAAGGCGAGCACGCTCAGCGTGTCGTAGCGGCTGACCGCGTAGCTCGCGTTGCCCTGATAGTCCCAGTAGTTGAGCTTCGCGTCGCCGAGCGCGTCGAGGATGAGGCCGGTGTACGCGTAGCGGCCGCCGACCCGAACGCTGCCGCGCGAACAGCCGGGCACGTCGGCGCCGTCGCAACCGCCGAACGGTGCTTCGGCCATGGCGCCGGCGTCGATGATGCGGACGTTGGCCTCGCCCGTGAGGCGATGCGTGAGCGGCCGGAGATTCGCCGACACGACCGGTCCCGCGTAGCGCCCGTACTCGACCGGCGGCGCACCGCTGAAGAGATCGACGCTCTCGATCATCGACGGGTGCAGCACCGAAGGACCGAAGAACGCGTGATAGAGCAGCGGGACGTCGATGCCGTCGATGAAGTACCCGACGTTCGCGGGCGGGGCCCCGCGCACGAAGAACTGCGGCAGGCCGGACATGATCGGCACGACCCCCGGCATGGCCTCGACGACCCGCAAAGGATCGCCGAAGGTGCCCGGAACGGCCGTGGTCTCCTCGCGCGTCAGCGTGACCGCGCCCGGCTGGGCGCGCTCGGGACGCTCGCCGCGCACGACCACCTCGACGGAAGGCTCCTCGGGCGGTTTCTTCGGCTGGCCTTCGGGCGAGGGCGCCGCGACGGGCTCCGCGGGCGTCGGCGGATCGAAGTTCACCGTAAAGCGGGTCCGCACGGTGATGGTGCGACCGTTGCGCTCCGCCGGAACGAACCTCCAGCTCCGGGCGGCGTCCAGCGCGGCGGCGGTGAACGGCGGCTCGCCCGACACGACCGCGACGTCGGTGACGTTGCCGTTCACGTCGATGACGAGCTCGAGCACGACGACGGCGCGCTCGGTCTGGCCCTCCGGATACTCGATGGGCGTGGAGATCGGCTCAGGAAGCCGGATCTGGCGCTCCTCGAGCGAGCTGCTCGTCGCCGCGGGCGCGTCGGGCGCGGCGAGCGCATACTCCGGTATGGTGGCAAGACAGGCGAGGACGAGACCCGTCCGGAGACGAGCGGACACACGTGGACGAACTCGCCCCCCCCTCACGATTGACCCACCGGTGCGCACGTGGTCCACTTCAGGATGCACATATCATGGGCGGTGAGGCCGTGGAGGCAAGCGCGCTCCTGAGACCTTCGACCGGCGCCGCGCTTTGCCTCGGCCTCGTCGTTCTCGGCTGCGACATCGTGCAGGGCTTCCAGAACGCGGGCGACGCGCTGTTCCCGCCGGTGAAGACCTACCTCGACGCGCCGGGTTACAAGATCGTAGCGGGCGGCTACCGGGACCTCAACTTCGTCTCGGGGGACGAGCTCTTCTTGCTCGCCCGTTCGTCCCGGGCCGGCGACACGGGGCTCTACTCGATGCGCTACGCCGATCCGAAGCCGTGCACCATCCCGGAGGTCGGACGTTACTACGCGGCCGAGAACTCCGAGGGCGGCACCACCTGGGTCGCGCATTTTCACGATTCTTCGCAGAAAGGCGATCTCTCCTTCGCCGACCCGCACTGCCGGCTCTCCTCGCTGGTCCTGCCGGAAGCCGAGCTGCCCCTCGCGGTGCGCTCCTGGGTCACGCCGACCGGAGAGCTCGTCCCCGAATCGGGGCGGACCCTGATTCTGCGCCAGGCGGGCAATCTGATCGCGGCCGACCCGGGCGACGGCTCCACCGAGTTGCTCGTTCCGTCGGCCGGCGGCGTGTACCAATCGATCGGCGGAGCGGGCGTCAACTACGTCTACTCCCAGGGCCAGATCTACGCGCTCGACGTGAACTGGCGGTACATCGACACCTTCGGCTCGGAGGTCGTCACGATGAGCACGCTGAGCGGCCGCTTCTATTACGAGGATCCGAGCGGCATCCACCGCGTCACCTCCGCGTTCCGCGGCGATTCGACCGTGCTCACCGACACGCTGATCGCCGCCGACGCCTGCGCGCTCGCGTTCCCGGCGCCGTCGCAGCGCTGGCTCGCGTTCTACTCGCCCTGCGCGGAAAACCGGCTCGTCGTCTGGCCGGAGGAGAACGGCCCCGCGGTGACCCTCGACCTGCCCACCGATCCGCGGCTGATGATGCTGATCCCGGACCCCAAGCCCGAGGTGCCCGGTCCGGCCACGCCCGAGCTCGAGCGGCTGTTCGCCTACTACCTCCGCGACATCGACTGGAACGCCGGCGTCGGTACGATCGCCATGCGCGCGCGCGGCGCGGAGGAGGTGGTGATCGGCTTGCGCGGTGCGCTCGAGCGCACGACGGTCGCGAGCGACGGCCAGTGGGGCTATGCGCTCGTCGACGCCGACGCCGCCGGCGATACGGGCCGCTACATCCGCTACTTCCTCGACGGCACGAGCGAGGAGATCGCGACGCGCACGCTGCGCGAAGCCGCCCAGACCGACTGGGCCCGGCTCATCGTCGACTGGGACGGCACGGCGGGCACGCTGGCCAAGGTCGTGGACGGCCAGCTCATCCCCGTGCTCGAGCGCGTCCCACGCCGTCGCTACGCGTACAGCGACGGCACCTACACCGCCCTCTTCGGCGACTACGACGGCTCGCTCGGCACGCTCTCGATCGGTGAGGAGTACTGCCCGCCCGATCCGCCCAACTGCGCCGGCAGGTACCTGAAACCAGCCCCTGTCGCCTATGGTGTCCGCCACCAGCGCCACCGGCTGTTCAACGAGGTGGGCGAATGGCTGCCGGCGCTCGGCTATCTGACGGCGTACGACGCCGAGCACGACACCGGCCGCTTCGAATACCGCAATCTCGAGCTCGGGTTCACGAGCGTCGTGAGCGACGGCGTCTCGGATTTCCTGATGGCGGGGAACGGCGTGCTCTACGCCGTGCCGTTCGGCGAAGACGCGGGCATCTGGCTCGCGCGCGCCAAGTGAGGGCGCGATTCGAAGGCCGCGCGACTCCGGCCTTCACGCGGACGCGCTCCGGCTCTGCGCCCTCTGCTTCCTCGCCGGCTGCGACATCGTGCAGGGCTTTCAGAACGCCGGCGATGCGCTGTTTCCGCCGGTCAAGACCTACCTCGACGCGCCGGGTTACCGCGTGGCGCCCGGCGGCTACAGCCAGGCGAATTTTCTGAGCGGCGACGAAGTGTACGTCGCGGCCCGTTCCGCCGCGGACCGCGACGCGCTCTTCCTCATGCACTACGCGAGCCCGGAGCCGTGCTCGCTGCCGCGCGTCGGGCGCTTCTACGCCTTCGGCCCGCCGGCGTCGAAAGGCTTGCTCCTGAGCTATTTCGAGGACTCGAGCGAGCCCGGCACCCTCCGTTTCGCCGACGGAAACTGCAAGACGTTCGAACTGACGATCGAAGGCGCGCGCCTGCCCTACGCCGCCGGTGACGACGGGCTCTTGCTCGTCGAGAGCGGGAGCGATCTGCTCGCCGTCAATCCGTCCGAAGGCGAGGTCACCACGGTCGCCACGGGCCTCACGCGAATTCTCGCGCCGAGCTCGTTCGGCACGCTCGAATTCCTGACCGGCGACAGGCTCGGCATCGTCACCTCCACGAACAGCACCCAGGTCCAGTGGTTCGGGCGGCGCGTCGTGGAGGCGGTGTCCACTTCGCAGGCGCTGTTCTTCGAGGACGCCGACGGCGTGCACGAGATCACGGCGACGGACCTGGGCGAGGTCGTGTCGATCAGCGAACGGCGCCTCGACCCCGACGGCTGTCACCTCGCCGCGCTGCCGGCGCCCGACCTTCCGGGCGCGTACTACCCCGCGGAGTGGATCGCGTACAACGCGGGCTGCACTGCGGAGAGCGTCATCGTGCGCGACACGCGCCGGCGCGTGACCATGGTGCTCGGGGGCCACGCGCTCGACGCCCGCTTCTTGAAGGTGATTCCGACGGGTGACGCCGCCCCGAGCGAGTTCGTTCCGAGCCTCGAAACACCCGTCTTCGTCTTCTACCTGGCCGGCGTGGACCCCGAGAGCGGGCGCGGCGAGCTCCACGTCGTGAGCCCGAGCGGCGAGGACCACGCCATCGGCTTCACGTCGGCGCTCGATCGCGCACTCCTGGCGCGGCGCACGTTCGAGGGCGCGCCGGGCTACGACCACGGTTTTGCGCTGCTCGACATCGAGGGCGGACTCGGGCGGCTCGTGGTCTGGCGGCTCGACGGCTCGACACGCACCGTCGCCGAGCGCGTGCGCGACCTCGACCTCACCGCACCGTGGCCGCTCTTCCTGAGCGACTTCGAGGGCGGCACCGGCACGCTCGTCCAGCTCGCCCGAGGCGAGCCGCACGCGCTCGCGACTCGGGTTCCCGACTACGGCGGAGCGTGGCCGAACTACAGCGACTACCAATCGGGCGACGCGCTCCTGTTCTCGGATTTCGACGGCAGCTCGG
>DASXWF010000927.1:0-3445 GCA_036503835.1 Polyangiaceae bacterium
CGGGCGAGCGCGTCCTCGACCGCGCCGCCCGTTGCGTACGGCTCGCTCAACGACGCGCTCATGACGCCTCCCGCGGCGTCCCCACGTACAGGTGGCACACGCCGAAGGTGAGGGAGGTCTGCTCGAGGACGCGCAGCCCGGCCGCCTCGAGCATCGCGGAAAACTCGTCCGCGGGCGGGAAGTTCGCGATCGAGCGCTGCAGGTAGCGGTACTCGGCGGCGCCCGAGAGCAGCGCCCCGACGTACGGCACCACGGTGTGAACGTGAAAGCGCGCGAGCGGGCCGAGCAGGCCGCCGCGCGGCTCCGAAAGCTCGAGCACGGCGACGCGCCCGCCCGGCTTGGTCACGCGCGCCATTTCCCGGAGCGCACGAGCGCGGTCGGGCACGTTGCGGATCCCGAACGCGATCGTCACCGCGTCGAAGCGCGCGTCCGCGAACGGCAGCGCTTGGGCGTCGCCCTGCACGAGCTCGCTCCGCCCCGAAAGGCCCTGGGCCTGGAGCTTCTCTCCCGCGATCTCGAGCATCTTGCCGGAGGGATCCAGCCCGACGACGCGCGTTCCCGGCTGCGAGCGCGCGATCATCACGGCGAGATCGCCCGTGCCCGTCGCGAGGTCGAGGACCTCGGCGTGCGGTCCGAGCTCGAGCGCGCGCACGGTGCGGCGGCGCCAGCTCTGGTCGATCCCGAGCGAGATCAGGCGGTTCACGAGGTCGTAGCGCGGCGCGATCGCGTCGAACATTTGCCCCGAACCCTGGCGAACGGGCTCGGCGCTCATGAGCCGCCTCCGTAGAGCTTCAAGAGAGGTGCGGGGTCCACGGTCTTGCCGGCGACGAGCGCGGTGAGCAGCGTCTCGCCGAGCTTGGAGAGGCGCCGGAGCTCGCTCAAACGCTCGCGTTTGAAAGCGAGGGCGTTCGGACGGGCGGCGCGCTCGGTGGGCAGCGCGCGCTGCGCCGCCTCGAGCGCCTCGCCGAAGCCGCGGATCATCGCGAGCTCGCGCTCGCGCAAGACGCGCTGCACGAGCCGGCCGATGCTGGTCTCGGCTTCGTAGAAGTCGCGCCGCTCGCCCGGGCGCCAGGATTTCTTCACCGCGCCCCACTTCACGAGCTCGCCGATCGCCATGCTGACGGCGCCGGCGCTCATGCGCAGCGCCTCACCGATCTCGGCGGCGCCCAGCGGTTCCGGGGCGAGATAGAGCAGCGTCCAGATGCGGCCCATGGGGCGCTTGAATCCCCAAAACTCCATCAGCCGGCCGACGGAATCGGCGACCTCGAGCTCGGTCTGGCTCACGGGTTCGGGCTCGCGCTCCGGGCCATTGCGTCCGGGGGACGCTGTTGGATCGCTTTGAGCTTTCAAAACTTCTTGAAACTTTAGGCCCGCTCGAAGAGAGGGTCAAGACTCGGGGGGAGCCCGGAAGCGCCGGGAAATCCGTCATGGGTGGAAATCCCAGGGTGGTAGGGGTAGCTTGGTGGGGATGTCAGCGACTCCGACGCCTGGTCGGCGGGCTGCGATCGTCGGCTCGGGCCCGGCGGGGTTTTATGCGGCAGAGTTTCTGTTGCGGGCCGGTGTCGCCGTGGACCTCTACGAGCGCCTTCCGGCGCCCTTCGGGCTCGTGCGCTACGGCGTAGCGCCCGACCATCAGACGATCAAGCGCGTGGCGGCGGCGTTCGACCGCACCGCCAAGCACGAGAGCTTCCGTTTTCGCGGGAACGTGGAGGTGGGCAAGGCGCTCGGGATCGCGGAGCTCCGGCGGGCGTATCCGATCGTCATTCTGGCCTACGGCGCGTCGACCGATCGACGGCTCGGTGTGCCGGGCGAGGAGCTCGCGGGAAGCGTCGCGGCGACCTCGTTCGTCGCCTGGTACAACGCGCATCCCGATCATCAGGGTGATCGCTACGATCTCGGGACGGAGCGCGCGGTCGTGGTCGGCATGGGCAACGTCGCGCTCGACGTGGCGCGCGTGCTCGTGCGAAGCCCCGACGAGCTCGCCAAGACCGACATCGCGGATCCGGCGCTGGCCGCGCTTCGCGAAAGCCGTGTGCGCGAGGTCGTGCTGCTCGGGCGGCGCGGGCCCGCCGAGGCGGCGTTCGATCAGGGAGAGCTCGCGGACATCGTGAATCTGGCGGGCGTCGAGGTGAGCGTCGAAGGCGCGGTCTCGTTCGAGGTGCCCGAGGGCGCCGACGCGGCCGCCCGCAAGAACGTCGAGTACCTGGCGACGCTCCCGCGCGAGCCGAGCGGCAAGGCCGAGCGGCGCGTGCGCCTGCGCTTGCTCGCTTCACCCGTCGAGCTCACGGGCGAGGCGGGGCGCGTGCGGGCGATTCGGTTCGAGGACAACGAGCTCGTCACGAAGGACGGCCGCAGCGTGGCGCGCGGGACGGGCCGCGTGCACGAGCTCCCGACGGGCCTCGTGGTGCGCTCCATCGGCTACCAGGGGCTGCCGCTCGCGGACGTTCCGTTCGACGAGAAGCGCAGCGTGATCCCGAACGAGGCCGGCCGGGTGCTCGCGCAGGGCTCGCCGGTTCCGGGCCTGTACGCGACGGGCTGGATCAAGCGCGGCCCGACCGGGCTCATCGGCACGAACAAGGCCTGTGCGAAGGAGACGAGCGACGCGGCGCTCGCCGATCTCGACCGCTTGCCGGCTCCGGAGCTCGAGCCCGCCGCGCTCGATGCGTTGCTCGCGGAGCGGGGCGTGAACGTGGTCGGCTACGACGCCTGGCGCGCGCTCGACGCGCTGGAAGCCGAGCGCGGCAAGGCGAAGGGCAAGGTGCGCGACAAGCTCGCCTCCGTGTCCGAAATGCTGGCGGCCCTCAAGGCGTAGTCACTCCTCACTTCTTGCGCGTGAGCCAGATGCCGGCGTTCGCTCCGTACGGCACCGTGTAGAGCACGCTGCTGCCCGTATCGACGAGCGAGGACACGCCCTCGTTCACCGTGCTCGTGAACCCGAGCTCGGTGTTCTGGTACTCGAGCCGGCCGGTGGCGTTCGCGGGGTCGTAGGCCGTGATGTAGATGAACCCGGGAAAAGAGCCGAGAAACGAGCGCCGGAACCAGCCGACGCCGGAGGCGACGGGCGCGGCCGCCCGTAGCGGCTGGCCGAAGTCGTCCACGCCGGGGACCGGCGCGGCGAAGGACAGGGTGCCCGAGCTGCCGTCGAAATCCGAGAACAGGAGCGCGTCGCCCGATTGGTAGTCGCTGTAGTTCGGCCAGGCTCCGCCGTAGTCGGGAACCCGAGTCGCGAGCGCGTGCGGCTGGCCTCGGGCCAGCTGGACGAGCGTGCCGGTGCCGCCCTCGAAGTCGCTCAGAAAGAGCGGCCACGGCGCGGCGAGGTCGAGGTCGCGCACGCGCTCTGCGACGGTGCGCGTCGAGCCGTCGAGCCGCCAGACCACGAGCCGCCCGAGTCCGCCCTCGACGTCGAGCAGCGCGAACCCGTGGTCGTAGCCTGGCGCGCCGTCGA
>DASXWF010000928.1:0-11306 GCA_036503835.1 Polyangiaceae bacterium
CGCCGGCCGTGAAAGCCCGTTTGCTCGCGCGCGCTGCAGGCCGGCTGGACGCCGAGGGTAGGCTCCTCATCACCGCCGACACGACACGCTCGCAGAGTCAGAACCTCGAGCTTGCTCGCGAGCGGCTCGCCGAGCTCGTCCGAGCGGCCCTCGTCGTTCCGAAGAAGCGCCGGCCCACGCGTCCGTCACGCGGCGCGCGGGAACGCCGGCTCGAGTCGAAGCGCATGGTCTCCGAGAAGAAGCGGGCCCGCAAAGCCGAGCTCTAGAGCACATCACGTAATTCGCCGTTTCTGGCTAGCGCCCTCCGGAAAAAATTCGGAAACATGGCTGTTCTCGTCGTCCTGTTTTCTCTTGGCGGGCGATGGCCAGCGTTGCAGCTCCTCCGACCTGGGTACGTTTCGTCCGCTCCGTTCCGCAGGGCCTCGGCGCCGAGTACCGCGTCGATCGCTACCGGATCGAAAGCCTCCGCGTCCTGACGGGCGCTCCCCCCGCGGGCTTGGAAACGGGCGCCGAGCTCTTTCGCGTCGAAACGCTGCTCGGTCCGCCGCCGGGGACCGGCGAGCTCCTCGGGGTCACCCAACACCTCGGCTACCAGACGGCCGTCGAGCGCATCGAGCTCGCGCCGCCGCCGCCACCCGGCGGTGACGCGCACGTCGTCGTCATCCCCATCTCCAAGTCACGCGCCTGGTGGGACCTCGCGCACGACCAGCGCAACGCCGTCTTCCGCGACCACGCTCCCCGCGGCCACGTCCACGTCGGCCGCCTCTACGTCACCCGCATCCATCGAAAGCTCTACCACTCGCGCTACCTCCCGGACGCGAGCTGGGACTTCATCACCTACTTCGAATTCGGCGCCGAGCGGGCCGCCGACTTTCGCGCTCTGGTCTCGGGACTGCGCGACACGGCGCAGAACCCCGAGTGGTCGTACGTGGAGCGCGAGAGCGAGATCTGGATGACACGGATTGGTTAGGAGTGGCGGTGTCTCACTCGGGAAGCTCGACCACCGCAATTCCCGTGAGTCCCGCGTCTCCGTTCAGTAGATCGACCTGCTCGCTGCCGTCGAGGTTCGCCATGCCCACTCGGCCCGCCGTGCCGCCCGTGAAGTAGAGCTTTCCGCGCTCGAGGTCGAGCGTGACGCCGATCGCTTCGCGGACGCCCTCGATCAGGATTTCGCGATCGCCGCGGTCGGCGGCGGTCGAGCCGGCCGGGATCTCGATGGGGGCGCGGTTGATGGTGTCGTCGCCGCGGTCGGTCCAGTAGATGAAGCCGCGTTCGAGATCGAGGTCGATGTCGATCGGTTCCGGAAGACCGTCGAAGAGGACTTCGATGTCGGTGCGTGTCTCGGAGTCCTCGCCGTCGGGCATCGTGAGACGCGCGCGGCGCAGGGAGCCGACGCGCGCGTTGGCGGAGCCCTTCTGGCTCCAGTAGAAGTAGCCGCCGGCGAGATCGAGAGCGATGCCGACGCACCAGCGAGAGTTGTCGCGGCGATCGGCCGCGGTGGTGCCGGTCGTGACGAGAGCTTCGAGCTCGCTGCCGTCGAGGTTCGAGCGCATGACGCGCATGCCCTCGCGGTCCGACCAGTAGAGGCGGCCGTTCTCGTGGTCGATCTTGAGTTGTTTGGGGGTGTAGGTGCCACCCGGTTCCACGACGGTGACGATGTTGGTGCCGTCGAGGTCGGAGCGAAGCAGGAAGCCGTCGTCCTCGGCCGGGACGCCCATTCCGGTCCAGTAGAGGTGGCCGTGTTCGAGGTCCACGGCGATGCCGTCGGGACCCTGTCCCGCGTCCTCGACGATCGTGCGCGCGCGTGGGTCTTCGACGTCGGTCGCCATCACGCTGCCGCCCACGTCGAGGTAGAACACGGTGAGCTTGCCGCCAGGTTCGGCGCTCGTGTCGCCGGCGCTGCCGCCCGCCGGCGGGTCCTCGTCGCCGGCGCTGCCGCCACCGAATCCGCCCGTGCGGCCGCCTGCTCCGCTTCCAGCCTTTCCGCCACTCGACGCGCCGCTCCGACCGCCGGCTCCGGCACCGCTCTTCGAGTCGCGCCCGCCGCCCGCAGCTCCGCCGCTCGTCGCCCCTGCGCCGCCGGTGCTGGTGAAAGCCTTTCCCGCCGCGCCTGAACCTGCACCGGCCGAAGACGTCGAGCCGCCGACTCCGCCGGTGCCCGCCGAAGCGGGCTCGTTCGACGCCGACTCATTCGATGTGCAGCCCAGCCACACGAGCGCCAGCGCTGCCAGAGCCCGCCTGACGGGACCGGTGAAGGTGGCCGATTCGGGTAGCCGGGTCCTCACCTAATTCCCTGTCGCCCGCGTCGCGAGGGATCAGGCACGTCGAAGGCGGATTTCAGGCCGCTCCGAGTGGAAAAAGCGCGACGCCAGTGGACGGCGCGCAAGATCGAATGGGTATCGGGGCAGCGTGCTACAGAATCTGCGTGGGGTCTCTGCGCCCGTTCAGCTCGCCCTCCACGCCGACCCGGCGGGCATTGGCTTTGCCAATTGCTTTCGTGCTCATCGCGGCGAGCGCGCTCGCCGACGACGGGCTGCCGCTGCACGAATTCATTCCGGACGATCCCGCCGAAGATCTCGCGCTGCGTGCGACCACGGAAGATGGCCGCCTGCCCGCCGCCGTCGACACGCCGAGCGGCGTGGTTCCGGCACCGGCACGCAAGCGGCCGGCGCCGCAAGTGGCGTACGGCGGAAACGCGACGCCCGACAGCATCGACGCGAGCTATCGGATCGATCGCGACACGACGCGGCCCGACGCGGTGAGCTACGACGATCCGTTCATTCCGGCGATCACGCCGTTCAAGCGGCTGTACGCCTACGACTCGGTGGACGAATCGGTGGAGCTGGTGGTCGCCGATCGGCGGCTCCGCGCGGTGGAGCTCGGCGGCGCCGCGCTACCGGGTGAGGATCAGTTCTACGGCGATTTGTTCGTGGACGCGGCCGCGGGCGTGCCCGTGCGGATTCCGACGGTGGGGCCCGACGCGCGCATCCTGGCGGCGCGCATCGAGCCGTCGGCTCCGGTGGAGTTCGTGCGGGACGGCGCCGACAATTGGTTTTTGGTGGGCAGCGCGCGGCAGCGGCTGCGCGTGGTGCTGCAGTTGGCGGTGCCGCGCGCTTCGTTCGGATCGCCGTTTCCCGACGTGACGTGGTCGAGCCTGGTCGCGCGCGTGCCGCTGTTGCCGCCTTCCCTGCGTGACGTGGCGCGCGACGTGCTGCGCGCGCTCGGGCTTTCGCAGAGTGTGCCGCCGCGCGACGCGGTGGCGACGCTGGTCGCGCATTTTCGCGCGTTCGCGCCGTCGGGCGATCTGCCGACCGCGCGCTTGCCGGGGGAGCTCTACCGCGAGCTCGCGCTGTCGAAGAAGGGGGTGTGCCGGCACCGCGCGTTTGCGTTCGTGATCACGGCGCTCGCGCTCGGGTTGCCGGCGCGGCTCGTGCGAAACGAGGCGCACGCCTGGGTCGAGGTGTTCGACGGCGCGATCTGGCACCGGATCGATCTCGGCGGCGCGGCGGGCAGGTTCGAGCTCGATCCGGCCGCGCGCGCGCAGCCCCACGTCCCGCCGGAGGATCCGTTCGTGTGGCCGCCGGGAAGTCAGAGCGCGACCGCAGGTCTACCGAGCCTCGCGCCGAGCGGCGCGGCGAGCGGGCTTCCGAACGGGTTCGGCGGCGGCTCCGGGGTTCAGCGCCAGACGGCTCGTCCCGATGCGGGAGGGCGCGGGCCGGCGAGCGCGAGCGATACGAACGCCACGAGCGATCGCCCCGCGGCGAGCATCGAGCTCGGGACGCCCAGCGGGGACGCTCGCCGCGGCGGCCGCGTCCGGGTGCGCGGCAGCGTGAGCGCCGAAGGAGAAAGCTGCCCGGCGGCCCGCGTGGACATCGCGCTGCGCTCGCGCGAGGGGCAGTCGTTCGTGCTCGGCTCACTCCCGACCGACGCTCAGGGACGCCTCGACGCCGAGCTCACCGTCCCGCTCGAGCTCGACGTGGGCGACTACGCGCTGTCCGCGACCACTCCGGGCGCCGGCAACTGCGGCGCGAGCCGCTGAATGTCCGGCTTTGCCGACAGCGCCGTCGTCCAGGCGCTCTCGTGGAGCGCTCAGGCGTCTTTTCGGGTGCGCTCGGCGTGGGTGTTGAGCTCGCGCAGCGCGTTGTCCTGGCGGCGCGCGGCGTCGTCGAGCTGCGCCACGATCGCGAGGCCGCGCTCCGCTCCGCGGACCTGCGTGCGCTGCGCGCTCGAGAGCTGGCCGACCATGCTGTTGATGCTCTCCATGGCCTGCGTGATCTGGCGGCTGCCGCGCGACTGCTCCTGCGTCGAGCGCTCGACCTGCTGCGCGATGGTGCGCATCTTCTCGCCGCTGCGCATGATGAGCTCGGAGCCGCGCGCCTGCTGGGCCGTGGCCGCCGCGATCTGCTGCACCGTGCCGGCGATGCGGCCGATCGCGTCGGTCACCTGCTTGCTGCCCTTCGCCTGCTCCACCGTGGCGCGGGCGATGGCCCGCACCATGTTCGTGCTCTTCTGCGAGCTCTCGAGGATCTTCTTGAGGGCGCGCTCCGCTTCGTTCGAGACCTCGACGCCGCGATCGACGTTCTGGGCGCCGCGCTCCACCGCGGAGATGGCGTTCTTGCTCTCCGACTGGATGGTCTTGATGAGGTCGGCGATTTCCTTGGTGCTCGCCCCCGCGCGCTCAGCAAGGTCCTTGATCTCGTCGGCGACGACCGCGAAGCCCTTACCGTGCTCGCCTGCCTGCGCCGCGATGATGGCGGCGTTCAGCGCGAGCAGGTTGGTCTGCTCCGCGACGTCGTCGATCACGTTCAGGATCTGACCGATGGCGTCGATGCGCGAGCCGAGGTTCGAGATCACCGCGACCGCCTCCTGGCTGCTCTCCTTGATGCGATAAATCTCGCCGATCGTCTTCAGGATGGCCTCGGCGCCGCGCTCGGCGTCCTGAGCCACTTCCTCGGACAACCGCGCCGTCTCGTTGGCGTTCGACTGCACCTGGTCGATCGAGACGTCCATCTCGTTCATGCTCGAGCTCGTCTCCTCGGCGGTGAGCGAGAGCGCGTCCACGTTCTTCGCGACTTCCTTGATGGAATAGGCCATCTCCTCGATCGAGGCGACGGTCTCGCGCACGCTGCCGGCGAGCTCGACGATGTTCTCGGCGACGGTTTCGTTGGTCGCCGTCATCTCCATGATCGAGGAGCCGGACTCCTCGGCGCTCGTCGCGAGCACCTCGACGTTCTGTCCCACCGTACGCAGCGCTTCGGCGGTCTCCTTCACGAAGCGTGCCGCCTCTTCGCTCGCGCCCATCTGCGTCGCGACGCCCTCGGTGAGCAGGCGCAGGGACGAGGTCAGGCTCTGCGTCGCTTGCAGCATCGTCTCGCGGTCGCGCGCGCGCGCGGCGGCGTGCGCGTCGACGATCTCGCCGAGCGTCTCGTAGACGCGGGCGACGTCGGGTGAGGCGCCCTGAGGAGCTTGCGGCGGCTGTCCGTCGAGCGCCTGCCGTGCGGCCCGCGCGAGCTTGTCGAAGGCGTCGCGCGTGCCGCTTCCGCCGCCCGCGTAGAAGATGGCGGCGACTCCGACGAGCGCGACGATGATCGGCACGGTGAGCGCGCGCTGATCGAGCCCCATCATCAGCGCGGAGATCACCAGCGCCGCGATCAGCGCGGCGATGCCTTGGACCTGACGGGGACTGAGACTCTCCATCTTGGTGTTCGCTACCGGACGTGGATGCCGGGCGCCCTGAGGGAAAGGGTAGTCAGCCCGAGGCCCAGCGAACAAGTGTCCGCGATTTGACGCGGGTCTCCGGGGGTCAGCGCGGCTCGAGCGGGGCCCGATCCGAGCTCGGGGGGCCTGGATCGGGCAGCAGCGTCGGGCCGGAAATCGGGAGCTCGGCGACCAGCACGGCCCCGCCTTCGGCCGGGTGCTCGGCCGTGAGGTCGCCGCCGTGCTCGACCACGATGCGTTGCACGATGGCGAGTCCGAGCCCGGTGCCTTCGGACTTGGTCGTGAGGTACGGCTCGAACATCCGCTCGCGCACCTCCGGCGCGAAGCCCGGGCCGTTGTCGCGCACGGCCAGCCGCGCCCGGTCGCCGCGGACCTCGAGCTCTACGCGGACCTGCGGCTGGGCGGTCCCGCGCACCGCGTCGAGCGCGTTCTGCACGAGGTTCGTGAGCACCTGGACCATCTGATCGCGGTCTGCCACGAGCTCGAGCCGTTCCGGACCTTCGAGCACGACGGGCGCGCCGCTCGTCGCGTGCAGGCCGACCACCGAGCGAGCGATCTCCGCGAGGTCCGCCGGCGCGGGGTTCGGCGGAGGCAAGCGCGCGAAGCGAGTGAACTCGCTGACGATGTTGGAGATGCGCAGCACCTCGTCGAGCACGGTGCGCGTCGCCTCGTCGAAGTATTCGTCGAACGCCGGGTCGCTCCGGGCGCGCAACCGCCGCAACGTCTCGACGGCCGCGCGGATCGGAGCGAGCGGATTCTTGATCTCGTGCGCGATGCGCCGGGCGATCTCGCGCCGCGCCGCGATGCGTTCGGTGACCGCGAGTCGCCGCCGCAGCTGCACGAGGTCCGCGATCGCCCTGTTGAAGGCTTCCGCGAACTCCACGAGCTCGCGGCCCCCGCCGGGTTTGACGGGTTTCGGCTCGCCGTGCACCACTTCGCGGGCTTCGCGCGACATTTGCACGATCGGCCGCGCCATGCCGCGCGCGAGCAGAAAGGCGACCAGGAGCGCCGCGGCGAGCGTGGTCCCGCCGATCGCGACGAGCTTCGCGTCGAGCGCGTCGAGCGCGCCGATCAGCGGCAGGCGCTCGCGGGACACGCTGAGCTTCACGTTCTCGAGCTCGCGCAGGTCGAGCGCCTCGCTCAGCACGTTCGGATCGGCGGCCGGAGCTCCGCGCAGCAGCGTGAAGTGAAACGCTCGCCCGACCCGCTCGAGCAGGGGCTCGAGATGACGCGCCGCGTAGAGGCCCACCCAGAGCTCGCCGTCGCCGCGTCGGCAGCCGAACTCGATGGCGAGCGGAGCCCGTTCGCGGAGAGTCGGTGGTCCGCCTTTCGCGACGCGCGCCGCGAGCTGAGGCTCGCGACGTCCGGGTTGACCGGTGCCGAACGCCCCGAGCACGTCGCCGTGCGAATCGAGCAGCACGATCTCGTCGAGCTGGAACGCCTTGGCGAGCTCCGGCACCCTCAGGCTGATCGAGAGCCGCCGCGCATCGAGATCGCCCGCTCGCAGCCCCACGAGCGCGCTGTCCACGATCGGGTCGTGCTCGCAGATGGGCAAGACCAGGAGCTTCATCTGCTCGGGCGCCGCCGCGAGCTCGCCGGACAGCAATGCTTTGGCGGCGCCGAACTCGCGCTCGAAGCTCGCCTCCTCGGCTTCGCGCCAAGCTTCGCGCACGGCGAAGCCGGCGAGCGCCGCGGTCGTGATCGTGACCGCGGCGATCGCGAGGAGCAGGCGCTGCGCGAGCGTCACCGATGCATCGTAGCCCCAGGGTTCGAGATCTGGTGGTAGGTTTCGCGGCGCTCATGAGCGACCGCCCCTTCGCCCGCCTCCGGCGCCCCGTCGCGCGACTCCTCGCGCTGTGCACGCTCGTCGCGCTCGCCGGCTGCGGCGGTTCGTCCTCCTCGCCGAAGACGCCGAAGCTCCGCGGGCCGCGCCCCGCGCCCTCCGGGAGCGGCCTTCTGATCCCGGCGCTGCGGGCGACCGAGATCGCGAAGGTCCCGGAGGGCACGTTCGGCCCCTACGTCGGCGAAAGCCGGGACGGCGCGCTTTTGGTGTGGGCGAGCGAAGACGCCGGCCAGCAGTCCCCGCGCGGCTGGCACACGCTGGCGGTGAATATCGACGGTAAGCCGCGTGGGGCCGCGCGCCGGGTCGCCGACGCGCCCAACGAGGTCGGGCTGGCGGTCGTTCGCCCGAACGCGGACGGATCGCAGCTCGCGGTCGTCAGCACGCGCCGCACCGCCCTCGGCGAATGGGTGGAGCTCACGTTGATCAATTCGGACGCTGAGCTCGTCATGGCCCCGCGCCAGCTCGCCGAGCTCACGACGCGCGCGCTCTGGGTCGAGGTGCTGTCGCTCGGTTCGAAGCGGCTCGTGCTCTGGGCGCTCCCCAAGGACGCCGCGGCCGAGATCCACGGCATCACCCTCGGCGCGAACGGGCAGCCCATCGGAGCCGCGACGGTGCTCGCGAGCGGGGTGCGCGCCTGGCAGGCGGTGCCGTTCGCCGGTGGCGGTGCGCTCGGGACGGTGCGCGGCGAGGGCGTGGTGAACGTGCTCTTCATCGACAAAAACGCGCAGGTTTCGCCGAAGCCGACCGCGGTGAGCGACAAGGGCCGAGCCACCCTCGATTTCGATCTGGCTCCCGTGCAGGACGGGCTGGTCGTCGCCTGGTCCGATCAGCGTGACGGCGAAAGTCGCGTCTACCGGGCGCTGATCGGGGCCGACGGCAACGTGCGCGCGCCCGCCGCCCCGCTCACGGCGCCGCTCGGCGAGCAGGCGCTCGTGCGGCTGGTGTCGCGCGCGGGCACCGGTAAGGCGTGGGCGCTCTGGGAAAGTCCCGCGGAGCGCGAGGGTGATCGCCGGGCGTTCGACGTGGCGAGCATCGACCGCGACGGACGCACGGGCGACGCGCGCGGCCGGATCTTTCTCGAGTCGGAGGACGCGGCGGTGCCCGAGTTCGCCGCGCTCTCCGAGGGCGTGGCCGCGCTCACGCTCGCTTCCGCTTGTCAGCGCGATTCCGATTGCAGCGACTCGGACGTGCTGCCGACGTTCGTGCGGCTCGGTCCGACGCTCGAGGTGCAGGCTTCCGAGCCGCTCCGGCTCGAGGTGTTGAAGGGCAATCCGGCCGAGCTCGGCTGGGGACTTTCCTGCGGGGAGACGCACTGTTTCGCGCTCGCCGCGCTCGGACAGACTCCGGCTCCCGTCTACGTCACGGAGCTCGAGAAGCGTTCGGAGCTGTGGCGGCCGGCCGCGCGCCGCCTCGGCCAGGAAGCCCCGCCGCGCGTACGCGAGAATCGAGTGCTCGCCACGAGCGAACCCCTCGCCGCCGTCGCGCTGGCGCCGCACGCGCAGGGCTCGCTCGTCGGATTCATCACCGATTTCGACCCGACCACGCCGTGGGTGAAGCTGAAGAAGCCCGCGTCCGACGGTCGCTACGAGCCGCTGCGCGCGCGACTCTCTCTGCTCGGCGTGCGTCCGGACGGCACGGCGCTCGCCCCCGCGCAGGATCTCTCGATTCGCGCCCATTCCCTCGGCGGCATCGCGCTCGCGCCGGGCGCGCCGAACGGCGATCTCTTCGCGGCCTGGACCGGCGTCGACTTCGGCCAGCCGCAGGTGTTCCTCACGCTCGTGGGCCCGGACGGCGCGCGCCATTCGCAGCGCATGCTCACGCGCAAGAGCGGTGACGCGAGCGACGTAGCGGCCGCGCCGGTCCCGAAGGGCTGGCTCGTCGCCTGGATCGACGAACGGGACCGCGACCCCGAGCTCTACGTATCGCGCGTCGACGAACGGCTCGGGCGCATCGGCAACGAGCACCGGCTGACCAACGCGCCCGGCGCGGCCACGCAGGTCGCGCTCGCCGCGCTCGGCGATCAGGCGGTCATCGCGTGGGCCGACGCGCGCGACCCCGACCAGCCGGGCGAGGCCGACATTTTCCTCCAGCGCGTGCAGATCCGCGACGCGTCACCGATCGGCGGCGAGCAGCGCGTGCTCGCCACGCGCGGCCACTCGTTCGCGCCCGTGCTCCGGTCGCACGCGAGCGGTCTGCTGCTCGCCTGGCTCGAGCGCGGTATCGCCGGCACTCCCGGCAGCGGCGGGCTCGTGTTCCAGGACATCGACGCGAAGGGCGCGGCGGCCGGCGAGCCGCTCCGCGTTCCGATTGCCGACGGCGAGCCGACCGCGCTCGCCGTCGACTGCAAGGCGAGTGATTGTCGCGTCGTGCTCGCCGTCCGCAGCGGCGACGAAGCGGCGCTCTACGCAGGTGTTCTGCGCGCCGACGCGAACAGCCTGTCGTTCAAACGCCTGCTCACGCTCGGTTCGCGCGGCTCGGTCGGCGTCCCGCTCGCGATCGCGGGCGACGAGCTCGTGTACGCCGACGCCGACGCCGAGGGGCGCTGGCGGGTGCGCAGGGCGTTGCTCGACTGGCCTTGAGCGGCACGGAATCACGCGCGGTAGCGTCGTTCGATCACCTCCGCGCTCATGCCGCTTTCGTACGGCTGCGGCCCGCTACGCGCCGCCTTCTGCCAGGCCGGGCGGCGGCTTTCGCGCTCCCACCACGCGCTCAGGTGAGTGCGGCGCTGCAAGGGCTCGTCCTGCCCCGTTTTCACGAGATACTCGAGGTAGGGCATGAAGTGAATGTCGGCGAGCGAGAAGGTTTCGCCCGCGAGGTACGCGTTCGCCCCGAGCTGCCGGTCGATGGCGTCGAGCGCAGTCTGCATCTTCTCGCGCGCGCTCGCGACGACCGCGCCGTCGGTGGCGCCGCCGAGGTAGCGCCGAAAGAGGGTTTCGACGAGGAGCGGCCCCGCCTGCGGAGAAAAATAGGCGTCGCACGCGCTGATCCACTGGTCGACGAGAGCGGCCCCGCGCGCATCGGAGGGAACGAGCGCCGGACTCGGGAACTTGCGCTCGAGGTAGCGGTTGATCGCGCCTGATTCGTAGAGGACGAAGCCTTCGTCGTCGATCACGGGGACCTTGCCGAAGGGATGAAGGGCCACGTGCCGAGCGAGCTTCTGCTCGCCCTTCGGGATCATGACGAGCGAGAGCTCGGCCTCCTGGCCTTTCTCGGCCAGCGCCATGAGGACCTTGCGGGTGTTGATGCTCCAGGGGTGACCATACAGTTTCATGAGGGATGGGCTCCGTTCTGCGAGTCGCCTCGCACTCGACAATCTGCAGATCGGAGGCGGAACCCTCAATTCCCTCACAGGTAAGTGACGGCGCTTACCTCGAAGGTAATTGTCCTCGAGCGAGCAGCGGGCATAGTCCTCTCATGGCGGACCTGATCGAGGCGCGCGCGGCCGAGCGATCCGACTCCGAGAGCTCAGCCGACGTTTCGTCGATCGGCGCGTTGCTTCAGTACTGGAGAAAAACCAAGAACCTCAGCCAGCTCGCGCTCGCGACGGAGGCCGACGTTTCGCCGCGGCACATCTCGTTTCTCGAGACGGGGCGCGCGAAGCCGAGCCGCGACATGGTGGTCTTGCTCGCGACGGTGCTCGGCGTGCCGCTGCGCGAGCGCAATCTCTTGCTGCTCGCGGCCAGGTACGCGCCCCTCTACCGCGAAGCGCGGCTCGACGCGCCCGAGCTCGGTCCGGTCCGCGCCG
>DASXWF010000929.1:0-2234 GCA_036503835.1 Polyangiaceae bacterium
CGTCTGATGCGGTCGCGTCGTGATTGGTTCTTAACACTACGGTCAGAGTCTTGGAGGAACAGATCACGATCGGCATCGGAGACCGCATGCCACGCGAGTGCTCTGGCGAGGCCAAAGCCAGCTGCTTTTTCAGGTCGAGGGTGTTGCAGCACGCCGCTCCCGTCGTCCGGCCGGCCCGGCGGTGTCGTACAACGTAGAGCGACGGCGACGCGCGCGCGTCACTCTCGCGTCGTTCGATGCACGGTTACACGCGGCGGGTCTCGTGGTATGCGGGAGTGGCCCGCGTGTCGTCGCGGGTGAGGCGCGGGACGATTCATCCGAGCAGAGGCGAGGGTCGGACATGGCGAGGGTCGGGTCATGCTAGGAGACGAGGGCTTCGAGTCGTTCGCCGAGGAACAGGCAGAGCTGTTCTGGGAGGGGCTCACAGGCGAAGCGCTCGAGTTCGGCGGCCCCGGCGCGGAGTGGGCGTTCGAGGATCAGCCGGCGGCGATCGCGATTCCCCAGGGATTTCGGCTGGGAACGTGGCTCGACGTGGGCGGGCGCAGCCTGACGACGCACGGCGATCGTCACGCGGCGCTGCTGCGCGAGCTCGGCTTCACCGACGCGTGCGTCATGTTCAACGGCAACGACGATGCCCGCTTCGGCTTCGGTTCCGTATCGGAATCGACGCTGCGGGCCTTCGCTGCGCGCCTCGCCGGTGGTGCCGTGCGCCTCACGCTGTGCACCTGGCTCCGGCCCGAGCGCGAATTCATCGACGATCTCGTGCGCACCCTGCCGTCCGTGGCGCGCGACTTGGGTGCGCGCGCCATCGAGTTCGACGTGGAAGAGCCGTGGACGCGCCGGCACGCGCGCGGATTCGCGAACCACGCCGCCGCAGCCGAGTACCTCTACGCCGCGCTACGGCCGGCGACGAGCGGCATCGAGCTCGCCGTCACCTGTCAGGTCGACGTGATGCCGACCGCGACGATGCGGGCGATCGTGTCCGGCGCCGATCTCGTCGTTCCCCAGGCATACTCGTCACCGGGTGCCGGGCGAAGCCACGCGATCGGCGGCGTGTACGGACCGCGCGGCCTGCAGAATCGCGCGCTGAACAAGGTGACGGAGGCGACCGGCGGAGCCCCGAAGCCCGTCGTCATGGGTCTTGCCGCATGGAAACGCGAGCGCTGGGCGCCGAACACGCCCGAGCAGATCCTGCGCATGGAGCTCGAACACACGCTGGCGCTTCCGCGCACCGCCGCGGTACAGGGTGCGCGCTACTGGTCGTGGAAGCACATCGCGGGCCTGAACGGCAATGGTGGTGCTCCCGCCCAAAGCTACGGGCTCCCGTTCTTCCGCGGTTCGCTCAGCGTCTCGCCCCCCGCCCTGCCCGCCGCGTCGAACCCTGCGCCGAGCCCAGGAACGGCGCCGTCCCCGAGCGGCCAGCGAAGCGTGGCTCAGCCCGCTTCACCCGCGGCGCCGGCCCCAGTGGCGACGCCCAACCAAGCGCAGGGGGCGGAAGGACTCCGCCTCGACTTCTTCGAGGATCAGGAAAGGGTCGAAGCTCGCGGGGCCGAGGTCTCGTCCGATCCCGAAGTGAGCCTGGAACAGTCGGACAGCGACGAGCAAGCCGCGGTCGCGCTACCGGCCAACATCGTCGTGAAGTGGGCGGGTGTCGATCGCAGCAGCATTCCCCAGCGCGCCTCCGTGCCCGACACCGACTGGATGGGGATTCTGCTCGACAACTCGAATCTGCGCTTCACCGGCGCCTACGTGACCGGTCCCGCGCTCGCCGGCTCCCCCGCCCGGTCGTTCACGAACAGCTCGCAGGCCACGGCGCGCGGCTGGATGCCGAGCATGCGGACGCTCGTCGATCAGGGCTGGGGAGCCGTTTTCTTCTACGTCGGGTACAGCGTTGGGGGCAACGAGCCTGCCCCGACCAGCGGACTCGACCGCGCGCGCGGCACGCTCCACGGCCGTCATCTGCGGACCATCCTGAACGCGCTCGGACCGAGCTTCGCGGGCGCAACCGTGTTCATCGACAACGAGGACACGGTCCAGACCGCATTGACCGCCGCACTGATGGACTACTACTCCGCCCTCTTCGACGAGATGGTACGACCGGACGCCAATCTCGCCTGCTTTCGTCCCGCCCTGTACGGCCACGGCAAGGCCATCGAGCAAATGCTCGCGCGCCGTCGCGACCTCTTCGTCTGGGACGTGTGGCTTGCCACGCGAACGACCAGCGTCGCCACGAC
>DASXWF010000930.1:0-6834 GCA_036503835.1 Polyangiaceae bacterium
GGGCGCGGCCGGTGGCGCGGAGCGCGCGCGCAGGCTCGCGGACGCGCTCGCCCTCGGCAGCGCGACGAAGAGCGCGGCGCCCAGGGCGGCCGCGCAGAAGTAGTTACTGATCCGCATCGGGAAGCGCGTCGCCCGCGTCGCTCGCGACGTCGGCGTCGGGGGGGGCGGCGGCGCGCACCGGCGCGCTGCTGCTCGGCGCGAGGGCTTGAGTCTTCCGCGCCGAAGCCGACGCAGCCGCGCGCGGTTTCTCGCGCGGGGCGGGCGCGAGCCAGGCGACCGCAGGCTGGAGTGCGTCGGGTGGAGGGGCGCTGCGCGCGGGTTCCGGTTCGCGCAGGCCCGTCGAAAGCTGCAGCAGGCCGATGCCGAGCAATGCTCCCACCGCGAAGCCACCGACCCAGCTTCGCGCCAAGGCGGTCGGCTGTCCACGCTGCTCGAGCTGGTGTCGCGTGTCCGGCAACGTGGGCAGCGCGCCTCGCGTACCATGGCCGAGCGCTTCGGCGAGCGCGTCGCCGAATTCCCCTGCGCTCGGGAAGCGCTCGGACGGATCCTTCGCGAGCCCGCGCGCCAGCACGCCGTCCACGTGGGCGTCGAGGCCGCACGCGAGCGCGATCGGCGCGGCCTCCTCGCTCTGGATGCGCCGCGCGACCGTTACCGCGTCTTCGCCCTGGAAGGCTCGTCGTTGACTGAGCGCCTCGTAGAGCGTCGCGGCCAGAGAGAACTGGTCGCTTGCCGCGGAAAACTGGCCGTCCGCGATGCACTCCGGGGCGCTGTAGGCGGGCGTGCCGAGCAGACCCCCGTCACGCGTCAGGGTAGAGTCCGGAACGCGCGCGATGCCGAAGTCGGCGATCTTTCCGCCGTGCTCGGTGAGGATGATGTTTTCGGGCTTCACGTCGCGGTGGAGCACGCCGTTGGCGTGAGCCGTGCTGAGCGCGCCACCGATCTCGCGCGCGAGCCGCGCGGCGAGCGCCACGGGCAGCGGGCCCTGCTTCAGGCGTTCCTTCAGCGTCGTGCCTTCCGCGTACTCGAACACGAGGTAGAGGCCGACCGACGCATCCTCGCCCATGTCGAAGAGGGCGACGATGTTCGGGTGCGTCACGCGCGCGCACGCCTTGGCTTCGTGACGCATGCGGTCGACGAGCGACGCGCGCTGTTCCGGGAGGATGGCGAGGTCGTCGCGCAGGAGCTTCACGGCCACCTCCCGATCGAGCACCTCGTCCCGGCCGAGCAGCACGCGTCCCATGGCGCCTCGCCCGAGCAGCCGCTCGATGCGGTAGCGGCCGATGCGAGGGGGGAGCGGCGGTTCCCGCGCGTCCATGAGCCCTCCCGTCTTATCGCCGCTCTGCCGTCACCGCCAAGTCCGGCACGGACCGACTCCAGCAGATTGGGTTGGATTTGAAGAAAAGTACGGCCGGGGTCGAGTCAGCCCCCGTCCGTTCCGGCGTCCGTGGGCTCGGGTTTGGCCTCGGGTTTGCGGGGGGCGGGTGTCCCGTACTCTTCGCGGAGCTTCTTCAGGAGGCCGTCGCGCAGGATTCGCTCGTGATACTCGGGCATGCGGGGGATGCGCACGAAAACGCGCACGCGCTCCCCGGTCTCGACCACCTCGACGGTGCCGGTCGCCTCGTTCTTCCCCTGACCGGGCGCCGTGTAGCGAAAGACCAGGTAGGCCGCCTCCGGGTCCTTCTCGAGGACCTCGTAGCCCAGATCGACGCGCAGAAAGCGCAGCGCCCCGCTGTAGGTCTGGGCCTTGCTGTAGCCCGAGTCGCCTTCGACGCGTGCGCCGGCCTGCCTGCCGCAGAGCAGCAGGGTGAGGAGCGCGAGCGCGAGCGCGAACAGGACCCGAGTGCTGCCCACGCTCAGGCGCTTAGGTCGACGTCGCTGGTCCGGCCAAGTTTTCGGCGCGCGGCAGGGCGACCGCGGCCAGGACCCCCGCCAGGATCGAGAGCCCCATGGGCAGCACGTAGCCGAAGAAGGCGAAGGCGGAACCCGCGCTCATCACGAGCTCGGGCGGCAGGTACATCGCGAGGCCGGCGTAGATGGCGAGCTGGAACGCGCCGAAGAAGCCCGGCGTGCTCGGGACGAGGATGCCGAGCGCCGTCACGCCCATGGTCGCGGCCGCGCCGAAATAGCCGAGCTCACCGAGTCCGCAGCCGTGCGCGAGCAGGAGCCACGTCGCCGCGTTGAGCGCCCAGTACAGCACCGTCCCCAAGAGGAACGGCAGGGTATGGCGGGGCTTCGTGAGAAAGCTGAGACCCTCGGCCACCTGCTCCAGGGTCGATGCCAGCCAGCGGGCGAAGCGCAGCGAGATCAGGCCGACCGTCGCTTCGGTGACGCGCCGCGCCCAGGCCCTGCGCCAGTAGAACACGGCCATCACGAGTAGGCTCGACGCGAACACCGCCGCCGCGCTGCGGGCCGCCGCCGGCACGAGGCTCGCATGGACCGGCAGGTCGCCGATGCGATCCGGCAGCGGGTCCATGGGGCTGGCGATGGCCAGCGCGGCCAGCAAGAACACGCTCACGGCGAAGCCGTCGATCAAGCGCTCGGCGCCGACCGTGCCCGTCGCGGCCCAGCCGGTGAGCTTGCCCTCCCGCCGGATCATCAGCGGCCTTACGGCTTCCCCCATGCGAAACGGCAAGAGCGCGACCGCCATCAGTCCAACGCAGCTGACCCGGAGGACCGTGACCAGCGGTACGCGCTGCACGGGCGCGAGCAGGAAATACCAGCGCCCCGTGCGCACGAAGTACATCGTGCTCCACAAGAGCACGTACCAGACGATCGTCATCCGATCGAAGCGCGCGAGCGCCTCTTCGGTCGGAAGCAGCGGCAGACCGCCGCGCCCGAGGAGCCAGACGAAGCCCGCCGCCGGCAGCAGCGAAAGTCCGAGCTTCAGCCAGAGACCGCGGCGCTCGATCAGGGGCGGCGGTGCCGTGTTCATTCGGGCAACTTACCAGCGAGCAGCGCCGTGGGGCCTTCGCGGAACAGAAAATCCACTTCGCCGTCGCCGTAGAGCGCTCGCACCCGCTCGATTCCGCGCGCGACGTCCGCCACGTCCGCCGCCCGGTGCGCGTCGCTGCAGGCGGCGTGATAAAGCCCGCGTTCGAGCATGAGCTCGGCCGCACGCTGCGGTTCGCGCCCGTACTTCCCGACGAGCGCAGCCGTGTCGAGCAGCGCTGCCAGCCCGGAGCCCACCAAGCGCTCGAGGATCTCGGGCGACCGCCACAAGCAGCGGTAGCGTTCGGGGTGGGCGATGACGGGTCGGAGGCCCCGGCGCACCAGGTCGAACAGCCGCTCGACGACCACGGCCGGAAAATCGACTCCATAGAACTCCAGCAGCACCGCCCGGCCGCCGGGATAGGGCAGAGCCTCACCGGAGAGCAAGCGGCCGTGGATCACGTCGTCGAAGTAATGCTCGCTGGCGAGAGCCACGGCGGGCAGCGGCTCGCTGGCGCTCGCTAGCAGCGGCTGCATCCGTTCGAAGGCGGCGATCAGGTCTTCGCGGCGATTGTCGAACATGCCGATCCGCATGTGCGGGGTCGCCATGACGGTGTCGAAGCCAGCGGCGCGCAGGGCCCGCAGCATGGACAGGCTTTCCTCTTCGGTCGGCGCACCGTCGTCGATGCGCGCCACCCAGTGGCAATGGAGGTCCACGTAACCGGACACGCCTGGAAGCCTAGTCCATGTGCCGAGCCCGGGTGGATCGTCGGTCGGCCAGCCGGCGCCGCGCCTGCACTTCAGCTTCGGGCGGGCGCGGAACCGAGAATGCGCTGGCAGCCCGCACTCACGGCGTCGAGCGGCGCGTCTCCGCGCTCCTGACCGAGGCAGGCGACCACGATCTCGAAGCCGTCCACGCGCAGGCGGCGCAGGCGGGTCCGGCTTTCGAACGCATCGAGGCAGTTCGGCACGCTGTCGTTCGCAGGGGCGTGGGCCATGACCGGCGCCCAGGCCGCGAGCTCGTCGCAGAGCTGCGAGGCGCCCGCGCCGGCCAGCAGCAAGCCGGTGCTGTCGGTGACCGCCAGGGCCTCGAGCCCGCTCCGGCGGCGGGCCGATTCGAGCAGCCGGGTGAGTGCCTCGAGCGCGTCTTCGCTGCGGTGGCGGCGGCGTTCGAGGGATGGATCGCGTACGGCTTGGTCCATTTTGGGACGTTCTCGCAATCGAAAGGCAGGGGCCAAGTTCGCTGGCCCTCGTAATCGCTGTGCGCCTGGTAAATAGAGCGTCATGTCCCGGTCGAGCTTGCTGTCGCTCTTCGAGAGCCGCCGGGTGATCGTGTGCGCGGGCGCAGGCGGGGTGGGCAAGACGACCGTCGCCGCGGCGCTCGCGGTCGGCGCCGCGCAGCGCGGCAAGCGCGTGCTTTGCCTGACGATCGATCCGGCGAAGCGCCTCGCGGACAGTCTCGGGCTCGGCGGCATGCGTGGCGAGGCGCACGCTGTCGATCGCGCCCGGCTCACCGCGCTCGGGATTCCGGAGCAGGCGAGCCTCACCGTTTCGATGCTCGACACGAAGCGAACCTTCGACGACATCGTCGCGCGGCACGCGCCGTCCAGCGTCGTGCGCGAGCGCATCCTCGGCAACCGCTTCTACCAGTACGTCTCGACGAGCCTCGCGGGGACGCAGTCCTACATGGCGATGGAGAAGGTGCTCGCGGTCCTGAGCGACCCGGCGTTCGACCTCGTGGTGCTCGACACGCCCCCCACGAACGACGCGCTCGACTTCTTGGACGCGCCCGAGCGCCTGATCGAGGCGCTCGACAGCCCGGCGATGCGCTGGCTCGTGGACGCGTTCGAGCCGCGCCGGCGTCTCGGCTTGAGCGCGCTCGCGCGGGGCGTCGCCTTGCTGCTGCGCGGCATCGGCAGGCTCACCGGCCGCGGCTTTCTCGAGAACATGGCCGAGTTCGTGACCGAGCTGAACGACCTGTTCGGCGGGTTCAAGGAGCGCGCGCGCGAGGTGTCGCAGGCCTTCCGTGGCAAGGACTTCGCGTACGTGCTCGTCTCCACGCCCGTGCCGAGCTCGCTCGACGAGGTGCTGGCGTTCCTCGAACGGCTCGGCGCGCTCGGGTTGCGAGGGGACGCGCTGGTCCTGAACCGGGTTCACGCGCGCTCTGGCGAGGACGTGCCGGAGTCGGCCGCGGAGCAGGCGGCGTTGCGTCTCGGCCTGCGCCCGGGGCTCGGCGCGCGGCTGCTCTCGGCGCTGCGCGACGAGGACGCCCAGGGCGCGGCGGACGCGAAGGCGCTCGAGCCGTTCCGGCGTGCGCTCGACGCGCTGGGCGCGAGCGCGCCCGGCATCCGCATCGAGCTACCGCTGCTCGCGGGCGACCCGCACGACCTCAGCGACCTCGTGCCGCTGAGCGCGAGGCTGGTCTAGCGCACCGCTGATGAGATAAGCGCAACCATCGCAAGCGATGGTTGGCCCTGCTTCGCAGGGCGTGCCCCAATCGTTTCGCTTGGGCTTTCGCCCCAGTCCCCGCGTCCGCTGCGCGTCCGCGCTAGTGCAGCGCCCACGTTGAAAATTGCCGCTATCTCGTTTGCGCTGCACTAGCGCTCAGCGCACGAGCTGCGCGCCATCAGCGCTATTCGCCCGAGGCGTCGCCGGCGCCCTGCACGACCTTCACGAGCGCGCCCGCCGCGGCGCCGATCGTTCCGACCGCGGGCGCGGCCAGCGCCGCAGCGACGGCAGCGCCCGCAACGACGAGGCGGCTCGCGAGCTCCACGCCGTCGGTCACCGCATCGAGTCGTTCGGAGGCCGCGGCGAGCCGTTCGGTCGCCTGCTCGAGCGGCGCGAGCTCGCTTCTGGCCACGGTGAGCAAGACGCTCGACGCGCTCGCGACCATTCGGGAGCAGTGCTCGGTGAGCGTGATCTTGTCTTGGAGTGTCCGGTTCAGCGCGACGAAGCTGACGGCTCCGCTCGCGCGTTGGGCCTGCGCCTTCTGAACCGCGACATCGGCGGCCCGCTGGAGTGTCTGCGACCAACCGATGACGTGCTGGACGAACGCGTCGATCTCTGCGGGTGTAGGAGGGGAATTGGCCATGATAGAATGGGTTGTCGAGGGGCCCGCCGGGACTTACGAGGGACCGCGCTTGGTGAGGTTCGCGACTTCGACCGCGGCCTTGGCGACACCGATGACCTGCGGCACGAGCTCCTTCGCCGAGAGCTTGCCCGCGTTCTTCGCGAGCTCGGCGTGCGCGGCGCCGAACGCGGCGACGTTGGCCCTGAGCTCGACGTAGGCGCGCTGGCGTGCGGCGAGGTCGCGCCGCAAGAGCTCGAGGCCGGCGCCCGAGCCCTGGCTGACGAGCTGGTTCACGGCTGTCTGGTCGGCGTCGGGCATCACCGGCAAGAGCGCGTAGGTCGCGATCAGCTGACTCACCGTCGCGTCGAGCGCTTCGATCTCGTGCAGGCGCAGGTCCGCTTCACCACGCAGGAGGGCCGCCACTCGCTGAACGTGCGGATCCATCGTGCCGATCACCTCGTCGAGGACGCCGGCGCGATAGCTCAGGGAGAGCACCTTGACGATCTCCTTCGCGAGTCCGGCGATGGCGGCGTTCTGAGCCTCGCCGAGCCGGGTCCATTGCTGCGCCGAGGCCGCGCCGAGCGCCGCGTTCACCTGGTCTTCGACGTCCGGATCGTCTCGACCGGCGAGCTCCGACAACTTCGCCGCGTACGCCGAAAGGGCGGCGGCGACGGCGCTCCACTCCGCGCCCTGCGCTTCGAGCGCGGCGCAGTCACGCGCGGGCTTCGCGGCAGGCGCGCCGGCCGGCAGCGGAGCGACCGCCAGCGCTTGCGTTTCTCGACAGAGCTGCGCGGCCGCGCCGAACGCCGGCGCGCCGTCGATCCGCTGCCCGAGCT
>DASXWF010000931.1:0-14847 GCA_036503835.1 Polyangiaceae bacterium
CGTAGAGGCGCTGCGCGAACGCGGTCAGAACGCCGCGAAGCTCCGCCATGCTGGTGCGCTCGTCGACGAGGAAGCCCTCGATCTGATGGAACATCGGCGAGTGCGTGACATCGTCGTCGCGCCGGTACACCGGTCCGCCGCTCACCACCGCGAGCGGCAGTGAGCGCGAGCTCATCTCGCGCACCTGGACGGTGCTCGTGTGGGTTCGGAGCAGCGCGCGCGAGCGAGACTTCGCGCCCATCACTTCGACCCAGAAGCTGTCCTGCATGTCGGTCGCCGGATGGTCCGGCGGGAACGCGAGCTTCTCGAAGTTGTTCTGCTCGAGTTCGACCTCGGGACCCCACGCGAGCGCGAAGCCCAGTGAGCGGAAGATGTCGAGGATTTCCCAGTTGACGCGCGTGACCGGGTGGAGATGTCCCCGGGGCAGACCGACGCGAGCCGGCAGCGTGAGATCGTAGGGAGCCGCTTCGAGCTCCGCGCGGCGAGCCGTTTCGACGAGCGCCGAGAGGCGCGCTTCGAACGCCGCCTCCACGCTGCCTTTGGCGGCGTTGACCTGCTCGCCGAGCGCCTTGCGTTGCTCGGGCGGGAGCTGGCCGAGGGTGCGCAGGACCGCCGTGAGCTCACCCTTCTTGCCGAGGATTTCCGCGCGGAGCGCGCGAAGCTCGGGCTCGGTCAGCGCGCTCTCGAAGCGGGCGCGGGCCCTTCCGACGGCGGCGTCGAGGTCGGTGGCGGCGGGTGAAGTCACGAGCGCGCTCCTTCTCCGTATCGAGAGAGGCTCGTCGCGCGAGCCCCGGGCTTCGGGATCAGCCCGCGGCGGTGGCGAGGCTGACGAGCTTCTTGAAGGCTTCCGCGTCGTTCACGGCCATGTCCGACAGCACCTTCCGGTCGAGCTCGATGCCCGCCTTGTCGAGCGCCGAGATCAGCCGCGAATACGTGGTGCCGTTCAGACGGCAGGCCGCGTTGATGCGCGTGATCCAGAGCCTGCGAAAGTCGCGCTTGCGGAGCTTCCTGCCCGCGTAGGCGTACTGCCACGACTTCCACAGTACGTGCATCGCCTGGCGGTAGTGATTCTTGCGACCGCCGAAGAAACCCTCTACCTGCGCGAGAACGCGCTTGTGCCGGCGGCGAGGTTGGGGACCACGTTTGACGCGGGACATGTGCGGGTACCTTCCGAGAGCTCAGCCGTAAGGGAGCATGATCTTCACGCGCTTCTGGAGCGGCGCGTCGACCATGTCGTTGTCGCGCAGGCGACGGCGGCGCTTGCGGCTCTTCGTGTTGAGGCCGTGCTGTCCGCCGCCCTTCGGTCGCCGCACCTTGCCCGATCCGGTGACTTTGAAGCGCTTTCTGGCTGCGCGGTTCGTCTTCATCTTGGGCATGTTCGGCTCCGATCCCGGGATAGCGGCCCCCGGGAGCGCGGTCTTATGACGGAAGGCCGCCTGCTCGTCAAGCCGCTCGGCCGCGGGGTTACGGCAAACACATTCGGTAGCGCTGGACCCGGAGCGCGTCGCCCCCTTCCGCGGGCTCGATCCAGGCCACCAGGTAGTGGTCGGGGGGCACGTGGGCGATGACCGGCCAGTCGGGGCCCCGGAAGCCGTCTGCCTCGCTCGTCGGCTGGGCGGAGAGGGGGAGGTCCGGGCCCAGAGCCTCGACGATCGCTTCGTTTTCGAAGGGTGGGACCCCGAGATCGACGCTCTGCTGCCGGAGCACGATCCCCGCTCCGACGGAGCCGTCGTCTTCGATAAGGAAGGGGGACGCCGTGACGACCTCGACGTATCCAGTGGCGGTTCCCGGCCGATGGACGACGGCGGTGGCCGGGTTCCGGACGGCCTCGAACTGGGAGCCCATCCCGCACTCCCGCTGCTGCAGGAGGCACTGGCCCTCCCCGCAATACATGCCGGTTCCTTCCGTCGTGAGAAAGGCCGGGCCCTCGTCACTCTCCACACCGAACTTGGTCCAGGTGGCAAGCCAGAAGCCGGGCACCGAGGTCGAGGTGCTGGAGAAGCTCAGGTAGCCCCCAGGCAGGTTCTGGCACTCGATCACCGGGACGGGGTCTTCGTCGGGCCGCTCGACGAAAACTCCCTCGGTGCTGCCGTAAATGACCGCAGGACGGTCGTTGCTCGAAGCGACGAGGGCGAGGGCCATGGCGGGCGCGTTGGCCGAGAGGGTTGCCGTCTCGATGCCGGCGCCGTCGAGTCCGATGCTCTGGTCTTCGTTGATCCACGCGACCGCCGGCACGAGCTCGAAGATGCCCGCCACCGGATAGTTGTAGGGCGAAGCGTCCCAGTAGCTGTCACCCACGAGCGAGCCGTCGCCGATGGGCTCGAAGGTCGATCCGTTGACGATGATGTGGCGTACGCGCGAGCCTTCTCCCCCGAGTTTCTTCATCCCGATGTAGGCGTGGAGCAGGCCCGCTTCCTGCTGGAAAGCGAGCCCGGCCGCGCTCACCGGTTCCCCCACGTCGTCGAGCGAGCTCCCGGTGAGCTTCCGGATTTCGGACAGATCGGAGCCGTCGGCGTCGAGCCGATACAGGGTCACCTCGGGACCTTCGGTGCCGACCGAGAACGCGGAGAGGAAGAAATCGTCGTCGCCGGCGACCGCCGTGACGCGGTGGTGCGTTTCCGCGGGAATCGTCGCGTCGATGCCGTCCAGGACGAGGCCGAGCGCGACGTCGGACAGGCATTCGTCGTTTTCGTCGCAGCCATCCGTCGTGCAGGGGTCGTCGTCGAAGCACGTCGAAGGACAGGCTCCGCTTCCTCCGAGCCCGCCGCTGCCCGCGGTGCCTCCGCTCAGCAGCTGGCCGCCCTGAGCCGAGCCTTCCTCGGCCTGCAGTGAATCGAAGTCCAGGATGAAGGCGCACGAGGCGAGCGCGGGCACGAGAAAGAGCAGCCGCAACGGAGCGTGTGGCGAGCGCATCGTTCCTCAGAAGCGAACGGCAGCCTCGGCACGCGGTCCGGAGGGCCCGAACCCGACGCGCAGCGCGGGCGCGGTCGCAGCCGTCGAGCCGCCCGAGCTCGTGAGCAGCAGGGTGACGCCGAGCCCGGCCCCCAGGATTGCGACGCCGGTGGCGGCGGTGCTCACCCACGCGAGTGTGCGGCCGCTCGAGACCTCGTCGTCCGTGCACTTCGGGCTGCACTCGTCCTTGGCGCTCTGGTACTTCGAGTTCGCGAGGATGCCCGTCACCAAGGCGGTGACGGCGCCGAGCCCGCCGGCTCCGAAGGCGATGTACGCGGGGAGATGGCTCGCGCCGGAATCGCGTCTGGGAGCCGGGGCAGGCGCCGGAGCAGCCGCGGCAGGAGGAGGGGGCGGAGGAGGGGGCGCCGGGGCAGGTGGAGGCGGAGCCGCTTCGGCTTCGGCGCGCTTCGCCAGGTTCTGAATGCGCAGGCGAGTGGTTTCGGCGTGTTCTCCTTCCGGCTCGGCCTGGAGGTAGCCTTCGAGGGCGGTGATCGCCGCCCTCAGATCGCCGCGCCGCTCTTGCACGGTCGCGATGTTGAGCAGGATGGCGGGTCGCTTCGAGAGCTCATGGGCTTTCTCGAAAGCCTGGAGCGCATTTTCGTAGTCGCTCTCTTCGAGGTAGGCGGTGCCCGAGTCGAAGTGGCGCCGCGCGAGGTCGTCGGACGCCGACTGAGCCCGTGCCGCCATCGGCCAGGCCAGGCACCCGGCGCAAGCCAGGAGGGCGAACAGCTTGCGCGCCGCACCCTGCATCCCCTCGACTCTTACCACGATCCGCTCGCACCGGAAAAAACCTTCGCAAGCCGCCGGGCCCGTCGTGCTAAGCGCCAGACGCCATGCCGCGTCGGGACGACCTTTCCAGGATTCTTCTCATTGGTTCAGGACCGATCGTCATCGGTCAAGCCTGTGAGTTCGACTACTCGGGCACACAGGGGGCGAAGGCGCTCACGGCGCTCGGCTACGACGTCGTGCTCGTCAACTCGAACCCGGCGACGATCATGACGGACCCGGAGCTCGTGCGCAGGACGTACGTCGAGCCGCTCACGCGCGCGACGGTGTCCGCGATCATCGAGCGCGAGCGGCCCGACGCGCTCCTGCCGACGCTCGGCGGACAGACGGCGCTGAACCTCGCGCTCGATCTGCACGAGTCCGGAGTGCTCTCGCGCTTCGGAGTGAAGCTCATCGGCGCTCAGGTCGACGCGATCCGCAAGGCGGAGGATCGCGTGCTCTTCAAGGAGGCGATGAAGAACTGCGGCCTCGAGTGCCCGCGTTCCGGTTACGCGACGACGCTGGCGGAGGGGCGGGAGGTGGCGAAGATGACCGGCTACCCGCTGATCCTGCGCCCGAGCTTCACGCTCGGCGGCACGGGCGGCGCCGTGGTCGAGCGTCCCGAGGAGCTCGACGCCAAGCTCGACTGGGCGCTGCAACAGTCGCCGACCAAGCAGGTTCTGGTCGAGGAGAGCGTGATCGGCTGGAAGGAATACGAGCTCGAGGTGATCCGCGACGTGAAGGACAACTTCATCGTGGTCTGCTCGATCGAGAACATCGATCCGATGGGCGTGCACACCGGCGACTCGATCACGGTCGCTCCCGCGATGACGCTCACGGATCGCGAGTACCAGCGCCTCCGCGACGCCTCGCGCGCGGTGATGACCGAGATCGGCGTCGAGACGGGCGGGTCGAACGTGCAGTTCGCGGTCGATCCGAAGACCGGCCGCGTGCTCGTGATCGAGATGAACCCGCGCGTCTCGCGCTCGAGCGCGCTGGCGTCGAAGGCCACCGGCTATCCGATCGCGAAGATCGCGGCCAAGCTGGCGGTCGGTTTCACGCTCGACGAGCTCGAGAACGACATCACGGGCACGAGCGCGGCCTTCGAGCCGACCATCGACTACGTGGTCGTGAAGTGGCCGCGCTTCGCGTTCGAGAAGTTCCCGGGCGCGGACGCGCGGCTCGGCACGCAGATGAAGAGCGTGGGCGAGGCCATGTCGATCGGCCGCACCTTCGCGGAGTCGCTGCAGAAGGCCGCGCGCTCGCTCGAGACGGGCAAGAGCGGCTTCGTCAGCCTGATGGACCGCATCGATTACCGCGTGCTCGACGCGGCGCCGGCCGCCCCCCGCGATCTCACGCACGACGCGCCGCCGCAGCAGAAGCCGCGCCCGACGCTGCCGCCGCCCGTCGGCGACGAGCTCACGGTCGCGATCGATCGGCTGATCGGCGTGGCCGGCGCCGATCGGCTGTTTTACGTCGGCGACGCGATCCGCCAGGGGCTGTCGCTCGAGCGCATCCACGAGCGCACCCGCATCGACCCGTGGTTCTTGAAGCAGCTCGAGCGCATCGTGCGCCACGAAGAGGTCGTGCGAGCGGCCCCCGCGCTCGACCGCGAGCTCTTCCGGGAGAGCAAGCGGCTCGGCTTCAGCGACGCGCAGCTCGCGGCGCTCCGGGGTACGAGCCAGGACGAGATCCGCAGCCAGCGCCAGGCGCTCGGCGTGAACGTCGTCTACGGTCGCGTCGATACCTGCGCCGCCGAGTTCCCGGCACGGACACCCTACCTCTATTCGACGTACGAGACCGAGAGCGAGTCGGACGTGTCCGGCAAGCGCAAGGTGATCATCCTGGGCGGGGGTCCGAACCGCATCGGCCAGGGCATCGAGTTCGATTACTGCTGCTGCCACGCGGTCTTCGCGCTGCGCGAGCTCGGGATCGAGACCATCATGGTCAACTGCAACCCCGAGACGGTGTCGACCGACTACGACACCTCCGACCGGCTGTACTTCGAGCCGCTCACGCTCGAGGACGTGCTCGCGATCTGTCACGAGGAGGCGAGCCGCGGCGAGCTGCTCGGCGTGATCGTGCAGTTCGGCGGCCAGACGCCGCTCAAGCTCAGCGTGGCGCTCGAGCGCGCGGGCGTGAAGCTGCTCGGGACGCCGGCCGACGCCATCGATCGCGCGGAGGACCGCGAGCGCTTCGACGCGCTGCTCACCAAGCTCAACCTGAAGCGACCGCGCGCGGGCATCGCGAAGAGCGTCGCCGAGGCGCGGGCCATCGCGGAGAGCATCGGGTATCCCGTGCTGGTGCGGCCTTCGTACGTGCTCGGCGGGCGCGCGATGATGACGTGCTGGTCGGGGGCCGAGCTCGAGAGCTACGTCGGCGTGGCGATCGACGCGGCCCGCGACGAGGGCGGCTCGCAGACGCTGCTCATCGATCAGTTCTTGAAGAGCGCGATCGAGGTCGACGTCGACCTGGTCTCGGACGGCAAGCGCGCCGTGATCGGCGGCGTGATGCAGCACATCGAGGAGGCCGGGGTGCACTCGGGCGACTCGACGAGCGTGCTGCCTCCGCACTCGCTCGACGCGCGCGTGGTCGCGCAGATCGAGGAGCACGCGCGCGCCCTCGCGCTCGAACTCGGCGTCGTCGGGCTGATGAACGTGCAGATGGCCGTCAAGGACGGCGAGGTGTACGTCCTCGAGGTCAACCCGCGCGCGTCGCGCACGGTCCCGTTCGTCGCCAAGGCGACGGGCAGGCCGCTCGCCAAGATCGCGGCCAAGGTGATGGTCGGCGTCACGCTCGACGAGCTCGGGCTCGACGACGGTTTCGTGCCGATGCACGTGGCGGTCAAGGAGAGCGTGTTCCCGTTCTCGAAGTTCCCGGGCGTCGATACGATCCTCGGCCCCGAGATGCGCTCGACGGGCGAGGTCATGGGCGTCGCGCAGAGCTTCGCCGTCGCGTTCGGCAAGTCGCTGTCGGCGGCCGGGTCGGAGCTGCCGCGCGGCGGGCGCGCGTTCATCAGCGTTCGGGACGAGGACAAGGAGCTCGCGTGCCACCTGGCGCGGCGCCTGCGCAACATCGGGTTTTCGATCGTCGCCACGGGCGGTACGGCGCTCGCGCTTTCGCGCGCGCGTGTGCCGGTCGAGCGGATCAACAAGGTGCAGGAGGGCTCGCCGCACGTCGTGGACGCCATCCGCGCCGGCACGATCCAGCTCGTGGTCAACACCACGCAGGGCACCAAGGCCATCGCGGACAGCTACTCGATTCGCCGCAACGCGTTGCTCTCCAACATCCCTTACTTCACCACCATCGCCGCCGGCCTCGCCGCCGTCGATGCGCTCGAGGTGAGCCACTTCATCTCCGTACCGCACGTGCGCAGCCTGCAGGAGTGGCACTCTCGCGGCGTTTGAGCGGCTCGCCGGGGATCACACTCGAAACAGGGCTCGAACCGCGGTAAGGTCGCGGCTGGTCGTGGCCCGCCGCTACCCTCTCGAGCCGCTCGTCGGAATTCGGCGGGAGAAGACCGAGCAGCGGGCGCTCGAGCTCGGGCGCACGACCGAAGCGAGCGCTCGCGCGGCGCGGCAAGCCGAAGCGGCGAAGGAGCGGCGGACGCGGGCACGGGCCGGCGTCTCGGAGGAAAAGCAGCGCGAGCAGGCGCGCCTCGAGCGCGGCGAGCAGTGCGCGCGCGATCTGCAGCAGGGTGAGCGGTTTCGCGCGGGCGCCGATGCGCGCTTGGCGGAGCTCGCGGCGTTCGAGCGCGAGGCGGAGCGCCGATCGCAGGAGGCCTCGCTCGCGGAAGGACGGGCGCGCCAGGCGCTCGGCGCGGCGCGCGCCGAAGAGCGGGCGGTCGAGCGGCACCGCGAGAGCTTTCGGGCGGAGAACGCGCGCGCTCACGAAGAAGCCGAACAGCAGGCGGCCGAAGAGCGCTGGGCGTCGGCCAAACACGGAGCTCGGCGCGATTGACGGCGCGGGGTGCACGCTGGGCGCTGGCCGGGGCCACGCTCGGCACGGCGCTGCTCGTCCTCTACTGTGCCGCGCCGCGGCCGCGGGAGGTCGAGCCACCCTCGCCGCCGGTCGCCGCGACCGCTCCCGCGCCGCGAGCGTCCGCGTCTGCCGTCCCCGTTCCCGTGAAGACCAACGAGCTCGCGCGCGAGCGCTTCACCCCGCTGTTCGCGCGGCCCGGCGCGGAAGCGGTCGCGCGGGCCCTCGAGGAGGGTGACGCGAAGCGAGCGGCCGCGGCGTTGGACGCGCAGCTCGCCGCCTCGCCGCCGGCCGCCTCCGAACGAGCGAGCTTCGGGATGCTCGCCGGACTTTTGCACGAACGCGCCGGCGAGCCGGCGGCGGCGCTCGGCGGCTACGAGCTCGCGCGTGACTCGGGCTACCCGCTTTCGGGCTACGCGCGGGCGGGGCGCGCGCGCATGCTGGTGCGCGTCGGCCGGGCGGGGGAAGCGTTCGCCGAGGCGCAGGCGATTCCACCCGAGTCGCTGCCGACGGCTCTGCTGCTCTCGACCGTCGGCGAAGCGGCGCGTGCCGCCGGCAACCGCGCTGCCGCGCTGGAGGCGGCGCGCGGCGAGGTGGCCGCCGCGAAGGGCGCGTACGATCGCTGGCAGGCGAGCCTGCGGCTCGCGGATGCGCTGCTCGGCGCGGGCGTTCCGAGCGGCGCCGGAAGCTCGAGCGCAGGCGGCGCGCCCACGACGCAGCAGGCATCCGAGGCGCTCTCGCTCGCCCGGCGCGTGGCCGCCGAAGCGGTCGGCACGCCCGAGCTCGCGCGCCGCGCCGCCGTGCTCGCCGAGCTCGCGCTGTCGTTCCTGCCGGACTCCGAGCGAAGACGGCTGGCGCTGCCGAACGCCCTGCACGAGCTCACGCGTGTGGAGGCGCTCGTCGACGCGCGTCGCTACGACGACGCGCTCACCGCGGCGTCCGGCGTCCGCACCGTCGGCACGCCGCCCTACGTGCCCTGCAGGCTGGAGCTCGCGCGCGGCAAGGCGCTCGCGGGCAAGCGCGATCGGAAGAAGGCGTTCGAGGTCGCGCGCGCCGCGGTGGCAGAATGCGTGGGAGATCCCGCGCTCCACGCTCGGGCCCTGTACAACGCGGCCAAATACGCAGCGCAGGACGGCCGCTACTCGGATGCGACGCGCCTCTACGAGCGCGTCGAGACGGAGCATCGTTCGGACACTCTCGCCGACGACGCGCGGCTGCACGGTGCGCTCGCCTACCAGGAGCTCGGAGTGGAGGCGCGCTTCACGGAGCTCCTGTCGCACCTGCCCGACGATTATCCGGACGGGGACATGCTGCTCGAGGGGCTGTTTCGCCTGGCCGTGCGCCGCATCGACAAGGGCGACTGGTCGGCGGCGGCCTCGGTGCTGGCGCGCGCGGTCGGCTTCGCGGGCGAGCCCTCGCGGGACGCGGCGCGCGGCGGCGAGCTCGCCGGGCGGGAGCGCTACTTCCAGGCACGCGCCGAGCTGGCGCTCGGTCAGCGCGAGCAGGCGCTGCTCACGTTCGCGAGCATCGTGCGCGAGCTACCGCTGTCCTATTACATGCTGCACGCTTACGGCAGGTTGCGCGCCCTCGACACGGCCATGGCGGAGCAGGCGCGCGCCGCGGCGCTCGAGCACGCACGCCTCGAGGTGCTGCCGAAATTTCCGGAGCGCATGCTGGCGGATCCCGCGTTCGGTCGCGCGGTGGAGCTCTTGCGCGTCGGCGAGACCGACGCCGCGGCGAGCGAGCTCGACGCGCTCGGCCTGCTTGCGCCGGGGGCCGGCCCGGAGCTGCTCTGGGCGGTCGCGCGGCTCTATGCCCGCGCGGGCGCCGAGAAGCTCGCCCACGACGTCGCGCGCCGCCGCCTCACCGACTGGCTCGCGCGCTGGCCGGCGGGAGAGTGGCTCGACGCCTGGCAGGTCGCCTTCCCGCGGCCGTATCAGCCTCTGGTCGAAGCGGCGGCCAAACGGCAGAAGCTCGCGCCGTCGATCGTCTACGCGGTGATGCGCGAGGAGTCCGCGTTCGATCCGGACGCCGAGAGCATCGCGGACGCTTACGGCCTGATGCAGCTCATCGTGCCGACGGCGCGTGTCGCAGCCAAGGGGACGAGCCTGCCGCACGACCGCCGTTCGCTCAAACGTCCGAGCGTGAACATCGAGCTCGGCGTGCGAACGCTCTCGCGCTACGCGGACACCTTCGGCGGGAGCGTGCTCTACGCCGTGCCGGCGTACAACGCAGGTCCGGGGCGCGTGCGCGAGTGGCTCGCCAAGCGCCCGAGCGCCGAGTTCGATCTGTGGGTGGAGCTGATTCCGTTCCTCGAAACGCGGCGCTACACGAAGCGCGTGCTCGCGAGCCGCGCCGCGTACGCCTTCCTGTACGAACCGGAGGTCGCCGAGCAGGCGCTGGCGCTACCGAGCAGCGTCCAGCGTTGAGGCGGTCATGCTCGCGACCTCCGGGGGCGAGCGCGGCTTGCCTCCGGCGCCGATCCGCGGGAGATCTGCGCCATGGCCGTCGCGTCGAACATGCTCCCCCTCGGGACTCCGCTGCCTCGATTTTCCCTGCCGGACACCACGACCGGCAAAACGGTCGCCTCGACCGAGCTCGCCGGCAAGGTCGCCGTCGTCGCGTTCATCTGCAACCACTGCCCGTACGTGAAGCACATTCGCGGCGGCCTCGCCGAGTTCGGACGCTACGCCGCCGAACGAGGCGTGCGCTTCGTCGCGGTGAGCTCGAACGATCCCGGGTCGCACCCCGAGGACGGACCCGAACCGATGGCGGCCGAGGCGCGGTCGGCGGGCTACGTCTTCCCCTACCTCTTCGACGAGACCCAGGACGTGGCGCGCGCCTTCCACGCGGCGTGCACGCCCGAGTTCTACGTGTTCGACGCGCAAGGAAAGCTCGCGTACCGCGGCCAATTCGATGCCGCCCGGCCGAAGAACGACGTGAAGGTGACCGGGTCCGACGTGCGCGCCGCCGTCGACGCGCTGCTCGCGGGCAAGGCGCCGGCCTCGGATCAGATTCCGAGCATCGGCTGCAGCATCAAGTGGAAGGCTCGCTAGTACCGCAACCCGGAACTGCCCGACACTGTCTCGGCATGCGCATCGAGTCCGTCGTCCTAGCCCGGCGCGCCGCGGGGCTGGCGTTGGCGATCCTTGCGCTGCGCCTGCTCGCGCTGCCGGTGCACGCGGCGGAACCCGGCGAGCGACCGTTCGCAGTCGTCGATCTGCACGTCGACCTCTCGTACCAGGTGAATTTCCGCGGGCGCTCGTTCGCGGACGGCAGCGGGCAGTTCCGCGCCGCCGATCTGGCGCGCGCGGGCGTGGTGGGCGCAGTGCTTCCGCTCTTCGTGCCGCGGGACGCCTCGCCGTCCGGACCGAGAATCGAGGATCTGGAAAGCTCGTACGCGCGAGTCTATGGCGCGCTCGCCGCCACCGACCCCTACCGCCTCCCGGGTTGCATCCCGCGAGCGGGCGGCGTCAGGACCTGGCTCGCGTTCGAGGGGGCAGGGCAGCTCGCCGCGGAGCCCGGAGCACTCGTGGCGTGGGCGGCGCGCGGCGTACGCGTCGTGGGCCCGGTTCACACGGAATCGAACGCGCTCGCGTCGTCGTCGCGCGACGCGAACCCGTCGTACGGCCTGACGGCGGCGGGGCGCGACTTCGCGCGGCTGGCGGCGCGGCTCGGCATGGCCGTGGACGTTTCGCACGCCTCGGATCGCGCGACGCGCGAGCTCCTGGAGCTCGCGCGCGCCGAGCGCTTTCCGGTCGTTGCCACGCACTCGAACGCGCGCGCCCTGGCCGACCATCCCCGGAACTTGCGCGACGCGGAGCTCCGCGGCATCGCCGAGAGCGGGGGCGTCGTCGGCGTGAACTTCCATGGACCGTTCCTGAACAAGAACGGCGCCACGCTCGCGGACGCCGTGCGCCAGGTTCGGTACCTCGCCCGGCTGATCGGCCCCGAGCATGTGGCGATCGGCGCGGACTTCGAGGGTGACACGCGGCCTCCGGCGGAACTTTCGGACGTGAACGGCTACCAGCGGCTCGCCCGCGCGCTGCTCGACGCGAAGCTCCCTCGGGCGGACGTGCGAAAAATCATGGCGGAGAACGCGTTGCGCGTGCTTTGCCGGGGCGGCGACTCCGACTGACCCACGAGCGCATGGACGCTCGCCGCCGTTGGAGGTATTGAGGCGTGCCATGAGCTCCCTCGACGTCCGCTGTCTCGACGCGTTCCCCGTCTGGCTGAAATCGCTCGCCGAGGACGCGCGGAAGCTGTCGGCGCTCGTCGAACAGCGCGACCTGCCGGAGGGGCTGCGCCGCGGTTCGGCCGTGGCGTTGAACTACCTGTTCAAGTCGCTCGACCTGATTCCGGACGGGCTCGAGGACCTCGGTTTCGTCGACGACGCGTTCGTGTTTCGCGTCGCAGCGCGCTCGGTGTCCGGCGCCGAGGCCGCGGCCGACGCGGCGGGCACCGTCGCGCGCCTCGCCGCCGACGCGGCCCTGATCGAGGAGTTCTTGGGCGAGGTGTACCCGCGTCTCGAGACCTACGTCTCGGGCCTCGCGGACGCGAGCGTGCGCGGCCGCAGCGTCGCCGCCATCCTGACCGACGAGGTGAAGGGCGCCGAGCTGGTGAGCGAGGTGCGTCGCTGGGCCGACGGCTACCAGCCTCCCGCCTTTCATCGCGACGACAAGAACCTCGTGAAGCTCCGTTCGTTCCTGGCGGCGAAGCTCAAGTAGGTCGCGCGCGCGCGGCGCGCGGCGACGGCGCCCGCGTGCTCACGGCTGCGCGGAGGGATGCGCTTCACGTGCCTTGCGCACGGCGAGCGCCATCTCGTACTCGCTCGTGATGGAAGGCCCGGCGATGCTCACGATCGGGTGCCGGGGCGCCACGCTCGTCAGCGTCTGAAGCTCGGCGTACTTCGCGTCGATCGACTCCTCCGCCAGCACGAGCTTCGCCTGTGCCCGCACGAGCTTCGGGTTGAGGCGCAGCGCCTCCTTGAAGAACGCCGTCGCCTCCTTGCGGACGGCGAAGCGCTTCAGCGCTTCCATGCCGCGGAGGTACTGCACGCCCGCGTCCGTGGCTTCGCTCGGTTTGAGCCAGGTCATGGCGCTGTCGTAGTGCTGCCAGTCGCCGGAGAGCAGGTAGTACAGCGCGGCGACACGGTAGGAGCGGGGGTCTTCCGGCGCATTGCGCAGGAGCTCGTTCACGAGCGTCACCGTCGAGCGCAGGTGATCGACGGCGAGCACGTCGAGCGCGTCACGAGCCTTCGCGTGGAACGCGACGCTCTTCTGCGCGCGCTCGAGCGCCTGGTTCTCGTCGGCGCCGAGCTCTCGGCCGGAGTCCCGCAGCCGGGTCAGGCGCTCCGCCTCGATGCGAGCGTGCTCGCCGAGCTCCTCCGCGAGCAGCGCCACCGTCGAGAGCGCGTCGCTCCACAAGAGCTCGATCGTGGCGTGCAGACTCTGAGCGTCGATTCCCGGCTTGCCGGCGACGAGGCGCGAGGCTTGCTCGAAGCGCCCGATCTCGTCGCCTTCCACGACCTGGAAGAGCTCGTCCATACTGCCGACGGCCGCTTCCGCTCCGGGCTTCGTGCCGCGCTCGGCCTGCACCTCGGCGATGTACTCGCGCGCTTCCGCCGGCGTCATGCGGGTGCCGGAGACGGAGCCGGCGGCGGGCGTGCTGCCGGCGCAGCCGCCGAGCGAAAGAGCGAGCGCGAGGACGGTGGCCTCGAGGTTCGGGCGAGTCATGGGCGCGGACGCTATCAGCTCGAATCGACCGTTGCACGGTGTCCGGCGGGCAGCCGGGTGACCGGACATCGCTGGCGGGGTTTGTGCCAGGGCCCGCCCGATTTTCTGGCACAAATGCGCGGCGAGGCGTGTTTTGGGGCCATTTCACGCTCATTCAGGCGGCACGCCCCTTGCTCCGTCCGGCGTCATGACCCGGCGACCCGATCTGCGTCCGACCCGGATTCCCCGCTTGGCTTGGCTCGTCGCGCTGAGCCTCGGGTCGTTCGCTTGCGCCAGCGACCACGCGCCCTCGTTCCAGCGAAGCGCTGCCGGTGCCGCGGGCTCGAATGATCCCGGCGGAACGCCGGTCGAGGGTGACGGTACGACGGACTTCGTCTCCGACAACGCGAATCGTACGGGCGGGCCGAACACGGACGACGGCGCCGAGTCCGGCACGGGCGGAACGACTTCGTCCGCGCCGGGCGCGGATGCCGGTGGCGACGGTGATGGTCCCGAGCGCGCCATCAGTGAAGCCGACATCGTCCAGATCGAGGGCGACACGCTCTACGCCCTGTCGCGTTACTCGGGCCTCACCATCATCGATCTCTCGAATCCCGCCGATCTGCGCGTGCTCGGCAGCTACCGCAGCACAGCCGTGCCCTTCGAGATGTACCTCGAGGACGGTACGGCCTACATCATGTTCAACGGCTACGCCCACCGCGAGCTCGACGAGGAAACGGGGTCGTACGCCTGGGTCACGTCGAGCCGCATGCTGGCGCTCGACGTGAGCCGCCCCGAGCGTCCGGAGCTCATCGGACTTCAGGATCTCGCGGGCGAAGTCTCCGATTCGCGCAAAGTGGGCGATGTTGTCTACGTTGTCACGCACGAGAACGGCGATTGCTGGCAATGCGACAGCGTCAGCAACACGCGCGTGAGCTCGTACGACGTCTCCGATCCGAGCCGCTTCGTACCCGTGGACCAGGAGCGCTTCGAGGACCCCACGGAGAGCTGGGGCGTGCGCCACGTCAGCGTTTCCGAAAACCGCCTGTATGTCTCGGGCTATCGCTGGTCGAGCTCGGGAGTGCCGGAGGCCGGCAGCATTCAGGTCGTCGACATCTCCGACCCGGGAGGCGACCTCCGGCCGGGCGCGGTGGTCGAGGTGACGGGGCAGATCGACAATCGCTGGCAGATGGACGAGCACGACGGCGTGCTGCGGGTGATCAGCCAGCCGGGCAGCTGGACTTCGCTCGCGGCGCCGGTGGTCGAGACGTTCGCGATCGAGTCCTCCGACGACCTGACTCCGCTCGCGAGCCTGCCGATGATCTTGCCACGCCCCGAGTCGCTTCAGAGCGTGCGCTTCGACGGGACGCGAGCCTTCGCCGTCACCTTCGAGCAGACCGACCCGCTGTTCACGTTCGATCTCTCCGACCCCGCACGG
>DASXWF010000932.1:0-5603 GCA_036503835.1 Polyangiaceae bacterium
GAACGCGAACGAATCGGCGAGGCAGTCGTTCCGTCCGTTCGGCAAGGCGTCCTCGACCCAGGACATCTTCTACCTGGTCTTCTCGCTGAACCTTGCGCCGCCCTGGCCGAACGGGAAGTTCCAGCTGCGCGTGAACCTCGCCGGTTCGAAGGACGTGGGCGATCCGCCCGAGCCCGAGTTCGACATCGGAGCGCCGAAGCGGATTCAGTGGGGCTTCTCGAGCGGCACCAGCGAGAGCTTCGACGGCACGAAGAGCCTCGTGTTCACCGACGTCGAGCCCAGCCAGGACACGACGCAGGCGTTCACGCGCAGCGGCTATCTCGAGTTCGACTTCCAGGCTGACCAGACGGTCGCCTTCACGTTCTCGAACGACGACGCGCTGGTGCCCGAATTCTTCAAGGGCTTCTTCGTCCTGCAGGCGCGCATCCTGCGCTCCGACGCGTTTCAAGGCCAGCCCATCCCGAGCCTCGGGAGCGTCCGGCTCAACACCGTTCCGGCGACGGCGGTGCGCACGATCCGCGACGAGCTGCTCGGGAGCTCCTCGGGTCTCGCGTTCCAGCGCTTCCGGCTTGCGAACGCCCCGGTCGTGCCGGGCAGCACGTCGATCGCCGTCGACGAGTCGGCCAACTCGGGTTCGACCGAGGAGCCGTGGTCGGAGACCAACGACCTCTTCGCGCACGGTCCGAACGACCGCGTCTACCAGCTCTTCCCGGCGACGGGCGAGATCCTCTTCGGCAACGGCGTGTTCGGCAAGATCCCGCCTCCGGACGACGGCGGCGCCAGCAGCGTTCACATCACGGCCAAACGCTATCAGTTCGGCGGCGGCCTCGCGGGCAACACGGGCGCGCAAACGCTCAAGAACGTGGTGCCGATCAACTCCATCGACGCCCAGTTCGAGGCGACGAACGTGCTGCAGGCGGCGGGCGGCGCGGACGAGGAGCCGACGGAGCAAGGGCTGGCACGCGCTCCGGCCGTCGTCCGTTCGCGCTTCCGCGCGGTGACGACCGAGGACTTCGAGGCGCTCGCTCGAGAGACGCCGGAGGTGCGCGTGGATCGGTCCTTCGCGCTCGCGAGCACGCGTCCCGGCGTGACGATCGGATCGTCGCCGGGTTCGGTGACGGTGCTGCTCGTGCCGCACGTCCGCTTCGAGGACTCGGTCACGGAGCCGATCGCGCTCCAGCCGCACGTCGCGGCGGCGGTCCTGCGCTACCTCGATCAGCGGCGCCTGATCACGACGGAGGTGTTCACCGCGGCGCCGCGCTACCGGAGGATCACGGTGCGCGCGCTCTTGGTCGCGGAGCCCGGCGCCAGCACCAACGACGCGCGCAACGCCGCGCTCGGGGAGCTCAACCGCTACTTCCACGCGCTGGTGGGCGGTGCCGACGGCACGGGCTGGCCGTTCGGGGGCACGATCTTCTTTTCGCGCGTGTTCGAGCGCCTGCTCGGTGTGACCGGCGTCGCGCGGGCGGTCACCGTGGCGCTCAGCCTCGACGGCAGCGACTTCGTGGAGTGCCAGGACCTCACGATCGGGCGCGGCGATCTGCTGGTCAACGGCGTGCACACCGTCGTGGTGCAGGGGGGCTGACGGCATGGCGTCGCTCACGACCGTCGTCCGGCTTCCGGATCTCAAGAAGCGGAGCGACGATCCGCCCGCGAGCGGCTGGTTCGTGCTGGTCCCGCCGGAGGGCATCACCGTTCCGGATCTGGACAGCGTGCGCCGCTGCGACGAGGTCGTGGCCGAGCCGGACGATCCGTGCACGCCGCGCATCGTCAGCTTCGATCCGCCGCATCGCACGGTGATCATCGAGCGCGGGACGGGGACGCTCGTCGTCTCGGTGCGCGTTCGGCCGGGCGTCCTCGCGGACTTCGTGCCCGAGCTCGTGATCGAGGACACGGAGGAGGAGCCCTTCGGTGTGCCGATCGCCGGGACCGTCGTCGGATCGTGCCGCGACGAGTTCCGCTTCGAGTGGCCGCTCGCGTCGGTCCCGGACGGCACCTACGAGCTGTCGGTCACCGGCTACGACGAGCAAACGGTGCGCATCGGGATCGGCGCCGAGACGGCCTCGATCCTCGCGATCGATCCCTGCGCGCTCGTGCTCACGCCGAGCTTTCGTGCGGTCGGCGTCGCCGTCGAAACGCGCCCCGACGAGTTTCCGCGCCCGCCGTTGCTCGCGGTCGATTCGCACGGCTGCACGCTCGAGGCCTGGTCCGTCAACGCGCTGGGCTGGGTGCTGGTACCGAACGGGGAGAACGCGGTCGAACTCTCCGAGCGCTGCAGCGGCGGCAGCATCGCCACGATGGAGCTCGAGGCGCCCGTCCGCGACGCCGTCTTCTGGCGCGACACGGTCGCGGTGCTCACGGACTCCGCGGTCGTGCTGTTCGATCTGCAGGGCTGCCCGCTCGCGCCGGACCCGTTCGCCGCAGGCTTCGACGGCGCGGTCGCGCTGGGCATCACGGACGAAGGTTTTCTGGCCGTGGTCCAGACGGGCGACGGCACCTCCGCGTCCCGGCCGGGGAATCTGCACGTCCTTCGCCGCGACGGTAGCGAGGTGCGCGCGCCCGCGACGTTCGACGGCCGCGGCTTCTACGCGGGGCTTCGCAGCAAGGCGCTCGTCTTCGATCCCGAGGCGTGCGTCTATCGCGTCGACGCGAGCCGCGTTTCGTCGGAGTGCTGCGCGGCCCCCGCGCGCGCCCTCACCGACGAGGAATCGCTGTTCTTCCGTCTGATCGACGACCTGAAGGACCTGCGAAAGCGCGCCGCGTTTCCGCCTTCCGGCAACGTGATCATCGGCCCCGCGCAGGAAGAAGATCCGCTCGACGGCGGGCGGCCGACGACGGCGTGGCACCGCGTGCTGGTGTTCGGAGAGATCCCCGACGGGTGCGGGGTGCGCCTGGAGACGCGGGCGTTCGACTCGCTCGTCGCCGGTGATCCGCTGCTCGTGCCGGGCGGCTGGTCGGCGCCCGTCACGGCGACGCCCGACTCCACCGTACCGGTTCGCTCGCCGGGCGACACGCGCATCGCGGCCGCGGACGCGATGGTGCTCGCGCGCCCCGGCCGCTACTTGTGGCTGCGGGTGACGCTGCTCTCGAACGGCATCGCGACGCCCCGTATCACGAGCTTCGAGATCGAACGGCCGCGCTTGGGCATCGCGCGCTTTCTCCCCGCGGTCTATCAGAACTCGACGCCCGAGGACGATTTCCTGCGCCGCTGGCTCGCGATCTTCGAGAGCACGGTGTTCGACGGCGTCGCGCTTCGCTTCGATCAGTACGCCGCGCTCTTCGACCCGCGCACGGCCCCGCCGGAAATGCTGCCGTTCCTCGCGGATTGGCTGGAGGTGCTCGAAACGGCGAAGCTCCGCGACGACGAGGCGGCCTTCCGCCGCGCGCTGGTCCAGGCGGACGCGCTCGCGAAGACGCGCGGGACGATCGACGGCCTGGTGCTCGCGCTGCGCATCTACATGGGGCTCGACGTTCAGATCGTGGAGAGCTTCAAGCGCCGTGCCGGTTTCCTGCTCGGTACCGGTGCCCGAATCGACGACGTGATCGGGCCTGCGCTCGGCTGTCAGACGTCGCTCGGCGGCGCCAAGTCGGCGACGTTCCTGAACGACGAGCCGTTCTTGGGTTGCTCGTTCCTGCTCGACTGCGAGGACACGGGCAGCCTGCCGTTCGGCTTCGACGTGATCGTGTCGGCGCGCGACGTGTGCACGACGGTCGATCTCGAGCTCCTGCGCTTCATCATCGAGACCGAAAAACCGGCGCACACGTCGTTCCGGATCCGCCCGATGGGAACGGCCGGTTTCGTGCTCGGCGTTCAGTCCGTCGTGGGGCAGGAGGTGAACGCGGCGTTCGATCGCGACGAGCTCGACCCGGTGACGTTCGGAATCGGGCTCTTGAACGGGCCGCCGCGGCCGAAGCCGATCGGGCTCGGCTTCGCGCTCGGCTCCGACTCTCGCCTGGCTGCCGAAGCGGGGCAGCCGGTCTTTCGCTTGGGCGCCACGGTGGGGCGCACGTCGCGCGTTGGGCCCTAGCTGAATCGAGGGTTTTGCAAACATGGCGAACGGGACTCAGACTTTCGATTTCGACAACTCGGCGGCGAGGCTCCGGTACTTCCTCGGTCAGGTTCTGACGCAGCGGGATCTGCAGCTCGAGCAGAGCTATCACGTGATGCTGCAACGCCTCCTGCAGCGCGAGGCATTCGGTACGGGCACGGTGGTTGGGCTCGACGTGCGCGGCGAGGACGACGAGGGCGGGAGCGTGGCGCAGAGCGTGCTCGTTTCTCCCGGGCTCGCGTTCGACCCGGACGGGCGGGAGCTGATCCTCGAGCGCGTCGCCATCATCGAGGTCGCGGCTCCGCCGCTCCTGCCGCCGGGGGACACGGCGTTTTCGCCGGTCCCCGCCACGCTCGACGAGCTCGCGGACGCCACCGCGGATCGGTTCCTCGGCGCTGCGCTGAACGCCTTCAATCGCCAGGATCTGGACGCGCTCGCGGCGCGGCTCGTGGAGGCGGGGTTCCTCGCCAACGCGACCGACGTGGCTCCGCTGCGCCAGGCCATCGAGCTTTTGGAGGTGCCGACCGTCTCCGAACAGCCGGTGGTGGCTCCGCCAGAGCTGCTCGGCGACTGGCTCTTCGAGAACATCATCGGCATCACCTACGTGGGGCTCACGTATCGCGAGACGGGGACCGCGCCGGCACCGGCGACCCTCGACGCGTCGTGCTGCGGAGAGCGCATGTGCTTTCCCTCCCGCACCCAGGAAGGTGTGCGGTTCGTGACCAGCAGCTCGGGGTTTCCGGCGCTGCCCGACCCGTACTTGGAGTTCAAGCTCACCCTCTATCAGCAGTTCTTCACGCAGATCGACGGCCAGGGCGGGACCAACCCGGCGCAGCTCGATTGCCACACGGCGCTGTGCGCGGCGCTCGTCTCCGGCCGCCCGGGCGCGTTGCCGTGGCGCGGAGTACCGCGCGTGACGTTTCCGTGCGGCGACATCGCGTTCCCCGTCGTGCCGCTCGCGCGCGTCTACTGGCGGCGCTTCGTGCCCGACGACGACGAGGCGCCGCAGATCCTGGCGATCGACAACTGCACCTTCCGTCCGCTCGCGCCCGGCATTCCGGCGCTGCGCGCGCTCGTCGAATCGCTCACCGCGTGCGCGAATCCGCCGCTGCTCGCGCCGCGCATCACCTCGATCACGCCCGCGCACGAAAGCGAGGTGCTGATCGACGATACGGCCCCTGATCCGCCGGGGGATCGCCCGCGGCTCACGCTCGTGGCTCAGGTCAATGCCCAACTGGAAACGCTCACGGCCGGCAACCTCGACGACCTGAATCTCTGGGAAATCGTCTTTTATCCGGCCGCGGGTACCGACGACAAAGAGATCTTCACGCCGACGGGCGCGGGAAACCCCGCGGACGGTCCCGGCGGCTCGAAGGTGACCGTGAGCTTCGCCGCGGGCGCCGGCTTCACGACGATCGCCTTGGCCTTCAACGGCGGCAGCACGTTCACACCCGGCACGTACGTCTGGCGGCTCCTGAACGGCACGCCGAACTCGGGTGGGACCGCCAGCACCGGTTTCGCCGAGGCCACCACGGGTGTGCAGCTCGACGGCGA
>DASXWF010000933.1:0-3469 GCA_036503835.1 Polyangiaceae bacterium
GGTGGCGGCGCTCCGGCTCGGGGAAGCGCGCGGCAAGCGCCTGGTCGGCGAACGCCTCACACGCGCGCGCCACCGCTCCGTGCGGCACGGGAAAGCGCTCGGGGGCGAGTCGAACGAGCTCGGGCGTGCCGAAATGCTCCACGATGCGCGCCTCGAGCTCGAGCTCTCGCGCGCGCTCCGCGTGCAAGCGCCCGAGCCACCCGAACGGCTCCGTGCTGCGCGCCACGCGCTCGAGCAGGCTCCGCGTCGCGCGCAGGTCGAACGTTTCGGGCCGATTTTCGGCGCGGCGCCGGCGTTTCGGCGGCTCGAGCGCGGCCGGCGGGACGGGCGCGGCCCGTGCCACGAGCGCGATCTCCCGATCCGCCCGCAACAAGAACTCCGCCGCGCGCTCGAGCTCCGAACGAACCCCCGCGTCGAGCGCCAGGCGATCTGGGCATTCGGCGCCGTACTCGTTCCGCTTCACCAAAGGGGCCGCGCGTTCCAAGCGCTGCGCATCCTAGCGCCGGTAAACAATCGAGGTCTCCTCTGTCAGCGTTTTTTTTGCGCGAGGTTGCAGCTCCGACCTGCAAGGCGCTCCGACGAGCCGCCGGAGCGGCGCGTTTCGTTGACACTGAACGCCTCGCACGTCACTCTGTCCGGGAATGCTCAACCCGCGATCTCGGGCGCGCGCCAAGCTCACTTTCGCTTCTCTCCTCAGCCTCGCCGCCTACGCCGCTTGTTCCAACATTCCCGAAGGTCGCATCGCCGACGACGATGACGATGACTCGAACCGAGGCGGAACCAGCACGAGTGCGGGCGGGACTGGAACCGGTGCCAGAGGCGGAAGCGCCGGATCTTCGGGCGTGAGCCCGGCAGGCGGCAGCTCGGGCAGCGTGAGCCCGGCAGGCGGCAGCGGGAATAGCGCCGGCGGGGCCGGTATTCCGGGCGCGGGGAGCGGCGGGATCGTGATGATGGACGATCCGTCGTGCACCGATTTCCCGGCGCAGAACGAGCGGGCCCACTACATCACGGAGAATCACCCGGACGCGACGCAGCGCCTGAATCAGATGAACCTGGATCAGAAGCTCGCGATCATGAGCGGTCCGAGCAGCTGCCCCTCGTACGCGTGCTTCGACGCGCTCGGCGTGCCGGAGGTCAACATCCCCGATTTCAAGATGCGGGACGGACCACGCGGCGTGCGCGGCAACGCCGCTCAGGGCGAGAGCTTCGCGACGACCGCGATGGCGGTGCCCGAAGCCCGCGCGGCCAGCTGGAACCTGGAGCTCGAGTATCGCGTCGGCCAGGTGTTGGCCGCGGAGACCCGCGCGCTGCGGCGCGACATCCTGCTCGCACCGACCATCAACGTGCTGCGCCATCCGCGCTGGGCGCGCGCGCAGGAGACGTACGGCGAAGATCCCGTCCTCGTCGGCGAAATGGGCGTCGCGTTCACGCGCGGCATGCAGGACGGCGCGAATCCGGGCGAGGGCATGCCCGCTTGCCCCAAGCACTTCGCCGGCAACAACACCGACGAAAATCGCGGCGGCGGCAACGACCCGGGCGCCGTGAACGCCGTGGTCGACGAGCAAACGCTGCGGGAAAACTACACGCGCGCGTTCCAGATGATCGTCGAGCGCGCTGATCCCGCCTGCATCATGGCCGCGTACAACAAGGTCAACGGCACGCTCGCCAGCGAAAACCCTCACCTCTTGAACGACATCCTGCGCGGTGACTGGGACTGGAAGGGCTTCACGGTCTCGGACTGGTGGGCGACGGGCGACGGACCGGGAGCCGGTCACGGCGTCGCGGCGTTGAACGCGGGTCTCGACTGCGAGATGCCGACGGACGAGGCGTTCCGCGACCTCGGCGCGGCACAGGCGGAGGGTGTCGACAAAGCGGCGCGCCGGATCCTCGACACGCGCGCATCCTTCGGGCAGTTGACGGAGGCGTACAAGGCGCACCACGACGGCTCGCCGGACACGAGCATCGCCACCGACGGTCAGGTCGCGGGCGTCTCGCACTCGGAAATCGCGCGCCTCACCGCGGTGCAGGGCGCGGTGCTGCTGAAGAACGACGGGATCCTGCCGCTCGGCAAGAAGGTGAACGACCTCGGCACGGAGAGCGTCACGAGCATCATCGTGATGGGTCCGGACGCGCAGGTGCCGCGCGCCGACACCTCGAGCGGCGCGCACGGTCTCGGCGATCGCGGGAGCAGCAACAACTTTCCGCCGCACGCCGTCTCGTTCCTGGCGGGGCTCCAGGCGCGCGGCAGCGGCATCTCCGTCACCTCGAGCTCGAACGCTGCGGACGCAGCCGGCAAGGACATCGTCGTCATCCCGGTGACGATGGCGCATGAAGACGAGGGCGAGGCCTACAGCAACGGCGGCGATCGGGACGACATGACGATCGGCATGGCGCACCCCTCGCACTGGAACCCGAAGCCCGCCGCCTTCATCAACTCGGTCGCGGAAGTGAATCCGAACGTCGTCGTACTCTTGGCGGTCGGCAGCGCGATCGTCGATTCTGACGGCTGGATGAGCAAGGCGAGGGCGGTCGTCCACACCTTCTATCCGGGTCAGGAAGGCGGGACGGCGATCGCGCAGCTCTTGTTCGGTGACGAGAATTTTTCGGCCAAGCTGCCATTTACCGTGGCCGCCGCGGGGAGCGAGGCCGACTACGGAACGTTCGGCAACCGCGATGCGAGCGTCTCGTTCGACTACCTGCACGGTTACCGTCGCTTCGACGGCATGGGTTATACGCCTGCCTTCTTCTTCGGCTTCGGCCTGAGCTACACGACGTACACGTACTCGAACCCGCAGCTTTTGTGCCCTGGCGGCGTGTCGCGAGCGGGCAGGCTGAACGTGCAGGTGACGGTCACGAACGACGGGGCAATGACCGGCGACGAGGTCGTCCAGCTCTACGTGTCCTATCCGGCGGGTGACAAGCGACGGCCGGTCAAGGAGCTGAAAGCATTCCGGCGCGTGACGGTGCCCGCAGGCTCGTCGGTCGACGTGCAGCTCTCGGTGCCGGCTCGTGATCTGATGCACTGGGGCACGGACGGTTGGGAGTTCGACCTGGGCGAGCACACTGCATGGATCGGCAAGAGCGCGAACCCCGCAGATCTCGCGGCCGTGCCGTTCACGCTCAATTGACCAGAATTCTCGCCTGACCTACACACGGGCTTCCGAACTCGAGTCGCCATGCGTCGTTTTCACGCCACAGTTCCGGTCCTCTCCATCCTGAGCGGCGTCGCGCTGCTTGCCGTGCCCGCGGTCGCCGCCGACGCCAACGACAAAAAGGACGAGAGCAAGGCCGACAAGAAGGTCGAAACGCCGTCACCCGCAGCGAGCGAGCCGGCGTCCCCTCCCGCGGCCAGCCCTCCCGCGGCCGAAGCCGCGCCCGCAGCCGCTCCCTCCACGCCGAGCTCGACGGCCGATTCGAGCGCCGGCGCCGGAGCGTCCGCCAGCGCGAACCTTTCGGGCAGCGTCGACTC
>DASXWF010000934.1:0-4480 GCA_036503835.1 Polyangiaceae bacterium
GCGCCTCGGCGTCCGCCTGGCTGCGTTCCGCGCCGCGCTCGAGAGTCAGAACCCGGCCCGCATCGAGGCACACCGCGAGGCGCTCGTGGCGCTGCTGCTCGCGCACTCCCTGCATCAGTCGGACTGAGGAGGCCTGCCCCGAGCGCACCGGAAGCGCTGGACCTTCCTGGAGCGTCAGCCGCCGTCAGAGATCGAAGTCGCGGGTGCGGTAGTCGCGGGAGATGAAGGGGTCGCTGCCGGAGGGTTCGCGGGTGAAGACGATTTGGAAGTCTACGGTGAAGCTCAGGAAGCCGGTGTAGTCTTCGAAGAAGGGGATTTTGTCGCCGCAGATCCAGGTGAGCGCGACGCGCCCGGTGTTCGCGTCGAGGAGTTCGAAGGTGTAGGTGGCGCGCTGTTCGGCAGGGAGGTCGCTGAAGCGCTCGAGGACGTCGAAGGTGCCGCGCGTCGGGTTGGTGGAGACGTCGCGGATTTTTGTTTTTCCGCGAAAGCGGCGATCGGTCTGGCCGTCGACGCCGGTGTCGATGAAGATGGCGTAGAGGTCGCGCTCGCCGGGGAGGTCGGTGAGCGGCGCCGTGATGCTCCCTTCCGTGAGCCAGCCGTCCACGGTCCACTCCTCGCGCTCGGAGGCGTCGTTCACGAGGTCGTGGCAAGCGCCCGGGGTTCCCGATTCTCCACCCTCTCCACCCGAGGGTTCGCCCGCTTGTCCGGAGCCCTGCCCGCCCTGGTCGACGCTGCTCCCTGCGCTGCCGCCACGCGCAGTCTCGCCGCCCTCACCCGTGCCGGTGTCGCCGCCGGTTGCCGGCGAGCCCCCTCGCCCAGCTCCGTCGCCCGCGCTTCCCGCACGGCCCGCGGTGCTTTCCCGTCCCGCGTCGCCGCCGGGGTTGCCCGCCGTCCCCGCGCGCGTGCCGGCTTGGCCGGTGGTGCCACCGGACGCGCCCGAACGTCCCGCGCCGGTAGCACTCGATCCCCCCGCGGTGTTGGCTCCCCCCGAGGAAGTCGAGGTTCCCGCGACGCCGCCAGGCTCGTTCGGGCCGTCGTTCTCGCTCGAGTCCTCGCACGCCGCTAGGAAGCCGGCGACAAGCGCGAGGCCGAGTCCGAGGTTCGCTCGAGCCTTTTGCCGAAGGACCGCCGCAGGGGATTTCGCTCGCACGCCAGGACGACCCCCGATGCCCGCCGAACGGCTCGCGAGCACGCCGGGGCACCGAGCGGCGGTTCGAACCATTCGTACCCGACCCGACGCGAGGAAAGATCGAGTCCGAGCTCCAGTTCGCCGGATGCGGCGCGGGCGTCGACTCTCGTTCCGCCGTTCCCGATGCGCTCGTCGAAGTTCCGATCTGTGTTTTTCACCGAGTCGAGCGCCGCGACGACAGCGAGGCGGAGTGTCCCGAGCCTTCAGCGCACCATCGAAGCTGTCCGTGAATGTTGGACGAGGACACCGGGAACGAAGTCATGGTCGCGCGCGCCGTTGCAAGAACATACAAGACCGCTCCGCGCGTGGTCACTAGGTTCGCGACTCACGAATTCGCATCACGCGAAATTCGCACGCGGGAGTCCACGAATGAACAAGAAACACATCGCATTGACCGCACTTTGCCTGCTCGCTGCCGTCGGGTGCTCGGCGGCCGAGACGGGAAGCGCGCAAGAGGACGGCGTCGCAGAGGCGGACGGGACCACGGCAGAAGCGTTCGCGACGATCGAGGTCGGCGAGCAGCAGGTGACCTTCTTCGACAGCGGGGACGGCGGGATCCTCGTCGGCTCCGCGAAGTCGAACTTCGATCCGGAGTTCGCGATCGTGCAGCTGGAGCGCACGGCCGGCATGGAACTCACGCCGCTGGAGCTCTTTTCGGCCCTGGCGCCGGGCGAAGCAGCGCCCGAACAGCTCGTGGAGGACCACGCGGCCCGCGTGGCCGCGCTCGGCCGCGCCGACGCGACCGTGCTCCAGATTGCCTACGAACCGCAACAGCTGATCGAGAAGGCCTGGACGCCGACGCAATGTGACAACGCGCTCGGCTTGACCGCTGCCGGCGTGATCCGGAGAAACAACCAGCTCGTCATCGACTACTGCACCGCGAACCTGACGGCATCACCGGGGTGCGAGACGTACGTGCCGACGGCCCGCCACCGGGCCGGCGTCTGCAACAACAGCCCGACCCTTTCCATGACCACGAAAGCCCACACCCGCGACACCAGCTCGAGCTGGCGAACCTCCACCGCGAGCGTCGTGCCCAACGGCTCCTACCTCTGGACCGCGTGGGGACGGTTGAACGGCGACCTGACTCAGTGGATCCCGAGCAAGCTGCGCCTGCAAGCCTGGGCGGCAGACAGCAACTGGTTCCACGCTCGCCTCGCTCCCAACTGAGCCGAGCGCCCGGATCGCCGCTGGGGTACCGCTCGCGCGGATCCCCAGCGGCACCGCTTCGCGCGGAGTGCCACGGCTCGTTCCTGGAGCGCTGGTCTCGACGACTTCGTGGCGGATTCTCCCGAGCGGGCTCGCCGGCTAGCGCCGTTGCCGCGTCCCGGAGCGACGCTACCGCCGACCGGGCACGGCGCGCCAAGCTCGGCGAGGGGGACGCGCTCGTGACGTTGCTCATGGATCGAACTGCGGAGCTCCGTGCGACGTCGCGGTCGGGTCTCAACTCACCTCGCACGAGGCAGTCGAATTTGCTGGACAGCCTTCGAATGAGGGCGCCGTCACTCAGCGCCGAGGGGCACTTGTCCCACCCCGTGGTCCGCCGTATCCGCGCACAGACGCACTTTCGCGACGAAGTCGGCTCGCAACTCGAGTTGCTTCACGTTCGCGCGTTCTCGAGCCGACCGTGGGCCGTAAAAAGCGCGTGGTATGCGGAAGAGCATGAGCCTGAGTCAGCATTCGGATGGGGAATTGCTCGCGCTCGCCACGACACTGCTCGGCTCGCAGCGCAAGATCACCGCTCAACTGGTCGCCTGCCTCGGAGAGATCGAGGAGCGACGGTTGCACTTGGTCGCCGGGTTCTCTTCGCTCTTCGAGTTCTGCATCAAGCGGCTCGGAATGAGCGAGGGGGAGGCGTTTCGGCGCATTCTTGCCGGGCGTCTCGCGACGCGCTTTCCGGTGGTGCCCTCGCTGCTTGCCTCGGGTGCCCTGCACCTATCGGCGCTCGAGTTGCTGCGCGACCACCTGACGGAGCAGAACCATGGCGAGCTTTTCGCGGCCGCTTCCGGCAAGTCCAAGCGCGAGGTCGAGGTGCTACTGGCAGCGCGCTTTCCACGAGCGGACGTACCCGCGACGATTCGGCCGGCGCGCGTACAGGCGCTTTCCGAACGGCGGTTCAAGGTAGAGTTCACGGCAAGCCAGGAGTTCGTCGAAAAGCTCGAGTTTTGTCGGAATCTTCTCAGTCATGCGAATCCTGAGCGAGACATCGGCGCCGTTCTGGAACGCGCGCTCGACTTGCTGGTCGCCAAGTTGCAGGGCAAGCGGACTGCCGACGCGAAGCATCCGCCGCCGTTGGCCACCAAGCTCCGGACGAACTCGGTGTCATCCCGGCGTATTGGGAACGGCATCCGCCGTCAGGTTTTCCAGCGCGACGGACTGCGCTGCTCGTACGTTTCACCCGATGGCCAAAGGTGCGAGGCGCGCGCGTTCCTCGAGCTCGACCACGCCGAGCCTCGAGGCAAGGGCGGTGCCGACAGCGTCGCGAACCTCCGCGTTCGCTGTCGCGCGCACAATCAGCTCTGGGCGGAGCAATGCTACGGGCGCGAACAGGTTCGGCGGGCTCGTCACTTGCGCCAGCAAAAGTGCGCGCGCGGCGAGGAGGGCAGGCCCTCGACGCACGACGGAATGAACCACTCCTCCATTTCTTCGCAGACAGGCACGCCCTCGAGCTTGGACACACTGGAGCTGGTACGCGGTGCGCTTAGAAGTATGGGATTTCGCGATGCACAGGCGCGCCAGGCGGTTGCAATCGTCCAGCGTACGCACGCCGAGATTCCCCAACTCAAAGAGGCTTTGCGCGAGGCGCTCGCCGTCATCACTTAGCGGGGGCACCGCACGGTGACGGTCTCGTTGCGCACCAGCCGTACCGCGACGCGCGCTGGCTGAAATGCGGCAGGCGCGGTCCGGCTCCCTGACACCTCCCTGCGTCGCCGGTTTTCAGTGGTGCGACTGATCGCATGCCCGGCGGTTCCTGGGCAGAGAGCAGGGCATTGCGCGGGTCGGGCGTTTTTGCGAGCATGAACGGGAATGCGTCACAAGGGCTGCAGCGGAACGAGCGTGGAGGTCCTCAACGTATTCGTTTCATCTCCCCAAGATGTGGACGAGGAGCGTCGGGCCGCACTCGAAGTCTTGCTCGAGCTACCCCGCAAACCGAGCCTTCGCCGTGCGATCGCCATTCATCCCGTGCTCAGCGACGATCCGGCGGCGCCTACGCCGTTGCGAGCCGACGAACCACCGCAGGCCTCCGTCAATCGCTACAAACCTACGCCTTCGGAGTGCGACCTCACCGTC
>DASXWF010000935.1:0-1775 GCA_036503835.1 Polyangiaceae bacterium
GACGGCGGCCTGGAGGTCTTCGATCATCCCCGGCGTGCCAACACCGTGCTCCCGCTGCCCGATTCGAAGGATGTCGGCGTCGGTGAGCCCCGGGCGGAGCACATCCTCCCGCGCGATGCCGCCACGGGCCGCCAGGCGCGAGAACAGCGACTCGCCAGCGCCGATCCCGGCTCCGATCACCAGGCCGGGGGCCGCGCCCGCGAGGAAGCCGCCCATGAGCTTCTGGGCGGTCAGGGGCGAGTCTTCGATGGCCGACTCGCCGGCGGCGTAGGTCGTGCCGATCACGCCGCCCTCGAGCCCAACACCCGCGGCGCGCGCGGCGATCTTCCCGGGGATGGCCTTCGTGACACCGGCCCCGGCCGCCTCCGAGAGCCCGGGCACGGTGCCCAAACGGGCGCCCTTCAGCGGTCCAGCGAAGGGGGCGATTGACCCCAAGATTTCGCCGGCAATCTCACCGCCACCAGCTTCCTCCCGCTGGACGCGGCGGGCCTCGCCGCCGAGCTCGTCCCCCTGCGGCATGAGGAACTCCGAGAGCCCGCCGGAGAGCCCGCGGTAGACGCCCGTCGCTGCCGACGCCATCTGTGAGGCGCGCTCCTTGAGCACCTGGCGCTCGAGCAACCGAACGGCCGATGGTTCAACCACCGGCTCCCAGTTCGAATCGAGGATGAGCTTCCGCGCCTCCGAAAGCGGAACGCCGCGCACGTCGCCCGTCACCGGCGAGCGAACGAAAAACATGTCCCGCGACGCGTCGCCCGTGACATCCACGGAGCGCTTCGCGCGCAGGGGCTCGCGCAGGCCCCACTGCTGCGCAGTCGTCGAGCCGACTTGCTTAGGAGCCGCCACTCACCACCGGTGGCCTTTCCGTCACCGGAGGCTGGGTTTCGACGCCTCGGACATCGGAGAGCTTGCGCGGATTCTCCGCTTCGTAGATCTGCTGACGGATGCGATAGAGGTCGATCGTCTTCCCGAACTGAGGGACGAGCCCGAGGTCGAGCGCGTCGAGGCGCGTCTGGAAGTTCCGAACGGCCTCCTGTAGCCCTTCCACGTCGCCCTTACCGAGTGCCGACGCGATACCCTGGCGCTCCGACTCCGTGAGCGCCTTGCCGGCGTCGCTCGTGAGGAACTGAAGGAAGCCGTTGATGAACGCCTGCTGACCCTTCGAGAGCTGTCCGGCGAGCGACGAGAGCGAGGCCCAGCGCAGCGGATTTGCGAGCACCTGCCGAAACAGAAGCGACTGCGCCGCATTCGGCTTCTCTCCGCCGATCTGTAGCACGCCGTTCTGCATGAGACGGATACCGCCCTCCATCACGTCCATGCCACGCTCTTTGCGCGCCTTCACGTAGTCCGGCATCATCGCCTCGGCGCTGCTTCCGCCGTCGCCCTTCATCGGCGCAACGGTCTGCTCCGAGCGAGCCTGATTCATCACCACGGACGCAGCTTTCTCGAGGTAGCCGAGGCGCTGTTGTTCGATCTGCGCGAGAAGGCCAGAGAGCCGCGCGTCGCTCGCCATGATACCGACGGCTGCGCCCTTTTCGATGATCTGGTCCTTCAAGTCTTCGAGGTAGAGCGCGCGGACGAGCGAGCGCGTCGCGCGCGCGTCGCCGATCTCGCCCTGGAGCCGACGGTAGTTGTCGCCGTCCATGCTGATCGCCCGCGCCTGCTTCTCGCTCTCGAGCTCCGCGATCCGCGCGCGGCGCTCGATGTTCTGCGTCACGGCCTCGGTGAAGCCGTTCGCTTGGCCCGTCGCCGCGCCGCCGATGATGCCGAGCACGAGC
>DASXWF010000936.1:0-2155 GCA_036503835.1 Polyangiaceae bacterium
TCCGGCGTCGAGCACGGAGCGCGCGAGGCGCGCCATCATTCCCGCGTCGCCGGCGGCCTCGGCCGCGGTCAGTCGCGCGTGGGTCAGCGCGGGATCCCCGGGAAGCTCCGCGAGCGCCCGGTCGAGCAGCTCGGTGGCCGCCGGCACGGCACCGGCACGGCGGTGGACTTCGGCGGCGCGGAGCCAAGCGTCGGCTGCGTGCGCCTTGGTGCGGCGACCCGCCGGTACGCCGCTCGCGTCACCCTGCGCGGAGTCGCCGAGCGCTTCCAGCACGAGCGCCGCCTGAGCCTCGAGGCAACGCGCTTCGAAGCCGGCGTCCCCGAGCGTCCGAGCCAGGCGGGCCGCCCGGCACAGCGCCAGATACTTCGTGCGACCCTCCACCGAGACCGCGAGGTCGAGCGCCGTGGTCGCACCCTCGCGATCACCCTTCGCCGCTCTGACCTCGGCCAGATCGAGCATCAGCAGGGTCTGCCATTCCGGACGCTGCGCGAGCGCCGCGCGCCGCGTCAGCGCCGTTTCGCGCAGGTCCGCGTCGCCCGACTTGAGCGCCATGAGCTCGAGCGTGAGCCAGACCGTCGGATCATCCGGAGCCTCCTCCGCGGCCTGCTCGACCAGCGTGCGCGCGGCGCTCGCGTCGTGCTCGTGGTCCTCGAGAAAGAACGCCTGCTCGATGAGCGCGCGTGCTCGCTCGCTCGAACCGACGGCCACTTTCACCAGTCGATCGAGGAGCTTGCCGAGGTTCTTGTACGACTGGCGCCGCTCGATGATGGCGATCAGCCGCTCGAGCGGCTCGGTGAACTCGGGCTCCGCGTTGACCGCTCCGAGCTGGTCGCGCGCCGCCGTCCCCTCGTCGCCGATCGCCTCCTCCAGCACGCCGATCTCGTGCAAGAGGACCGCCTCGCGCGTGGTGACCTTGCTCGCCGCCTGTTCGGCACGCAGCCTCGCGATGGTCGAAACCACCAGTGCCGAGTCCTGCGTCGGCGAGCCCGAAAAGGCGTTCCCCGTCCTGGACGTGCTCGTCATGAAAACTGCGGCCCGCGCCGTGGAGGCGAGGGGGCAGAATAGTCCGGCATCCGCCCCGCTGGGAACAACTCCCGCGTCTCGGCTTTCGGCTCGGCTCCGGCCGAGCCCGTCCTCAGTCGTTTCTACGGAGGATCCAGTAGCCGCGCGGCGTGTCGACCGGCTCCGGAGAGATCTCGCCCTTCGGCAGGGTAAAGAGCACATACTCGGCGGCCGGTTCCAGCATTCCTCGCGGGATGCGGCCCTTGTCGGCTGCCGAGCCCGGATCGCCCTTGGCGACGGCGGCGGAAAAATCACGCTTGGCTTCGGCGATCGCGGCGAGCGCTTTGCTCTTGGCCTGGTCCTTCGAGCGTGCGGACGATGGAGCGAACTGTGCGCCTTGGTAGGTGAACTGGATCACACCGAACTTCACGGTCTGCGGGGCGGAGTCGGGGAGGGGAGGCACGCGCTTCCCGTCCGCCAACGTGTCGAAGCCCTCGCTGGCGAACTCACTCGCGGCCGGAACCTCGTCGGTCGGCTCCGTGGCGGAAGCGGACGCACTTGCCAGGGGCGGCGCCGCAGAGGCGGAAGCGGACGCGGAGGCGGGCGCCGTGGCGGGCGCTGAGGGCCGGCTCCGCTGGGCCCGGGTGGCAACGACGGCGAAGCCGACGAGCACGACCACGAGCGCTCCGAGCGCGACGGGCTTGGATGGCTGCATTGCGGAGCGCCGTACCACGATTTTCGCCGCCCTCGCCACCCGGGGGCAGAAGTAGTACTAGAGGTGAGCGCAGGCCAATGTTCAAGGTCGAGTGCCCGGGGTGCAAGGCCCCGTACCAGGTGGACGAGCGGCGCGTTCCGGCGTCCGGCCTGAAGATGCGGTGTCCCAAGTGCGGGACCTCATTTCAGGTCGAGGCGCCCGATGATGGACGCCGTACCGGGCCCACTCCCGTGCTCGGCGCTCCCGTAGCCCCTGCGGCGGGACCGCCTCCCAACCTTCCGGTGCGCAGCCCGGCCGCGCGCACGATCGTCGGGGTTGCGCCCTCCGCACTCGGCATCGCAGAACCGCCGCCCGCGCAGCCACGCCCGCCGGCGGCCGGAGCTCCGCCCCGCCCGGCTCCTCCAGCACCGAAGGCAGGCCTTCCCCCCGTGCTCGGCA
>DASXWF010000937.1:0-2637 GCA_036503835.1 Polyangiaceae bacterium
GAACGAGGTCGAGGATCTCGGCGGGCGCTCGCGCGATCGCCTTCCAGGTTTCTTCGAGGTTCGGCTCGTCGACGGGGTCGCTCGGGGGACGCGTGGCCAGCAGCGGTGCCCAGAGACGCAGGGCGAAGGTGCGCGCGGAGCCTTCGAGCGCGTTGATCGCGGCGGCGCGCTGGCGCAACCGCCCGCTGCCGAGCGCGATGCGGCGCGCCTCCTGAAACGCCGGCGCGAGCGACGACGCGAAGCGCGCGGCGCGCGCGTCGGCCTCCTCGTCGTCGTACTGCGCCGCCACCCGCACGAGATTCTCCATGCCGAGCTCGAGATCGAGCGGGTCGCGTTCGGCGGAGTCCACGACGTCGGTGAGCGCGGTCACGTCGATCCAGCGGCGGAGCTCGTCGAGCGAGGTCGCGCGTGCCCGAATCGCCATTTCGCGCAGCGCGCGCATGGGGCGCTCGACTTCGGGCGCGCGCACTCCACGCCGGAACAGCGAGGCCAGGCCGCGCGCGAGCGTGCGGGCCGCGATCGCTCCGCCGTCGCCCGAAAGGATCCTCGCGGCGAGCCGGTCCCAGAGCGGGCGCCGCTCGAAGAACAGGTAGGGCGTCGCCGCGGCCACGGCGGCGAGCACCCACGCCTCCTCGCTCGGGGACTCGAGGATGGCGACGAGCTGGCTCGCCAGGAATTTCAGGCGTTCCGCGGGCAGCGAAGCGAACGCCGTCATGGCCCGCTGGCGCAGGATTCGGGACTCGCCGAGCACCCAATCGAGCAGCGTCCCTTCGAGCTGTTCGAGGCGCCCCGTGAGGCGCCCGAGCGCGCGTGCCGCGTGCACCCACACCAGCGGCTCCGGATGCAAGAGCAGTGGCTGGAGCACCTGGAGGGTCCAGCCGACGAGCTCGGGATCGGCCTGGTTGGGCAGCCCGCACACCGACACCTCGAGGCAGCGCGCGGCGAGCACGCGTCCCCGCAGCGCGCCGTGGGCGGGGCCGCGCACGAGCTCGTGGAACGTCTCGCGCGAGCCGAACAGCCACTGGCCGAGGGCGGGCACCTCCAGCGCCCGCGCGCCCGCCTCCCAGATCAGGATCTCGAGCCGCGCGCGCGCCTGGCCGTTCTCCGGGGCGCCGAGCGCGAGCCCGTCGCCGAGCAGCGGAGCGCACTCGAGGGCGTCGAGCAGCGGGCCCTCGACGACGCGACTGCGCGCGATGCCGCGCGCGCTTTCCACGAGGTGGGGCAAGGTCATGGCGTGCCGGAGCAACGGCGCCATGCGCACGTCGCCGCGCCAGACCGTCGCCGAGCAGAACGCGAGCAGGGCGGTGCCCGACGGCGTTTCGAGCAGGCCCGAGAGCTTCGAGAGCTCGCCGTCCAGGCGGGTGAGCGCCGGCAGCGAGGAACTCAAGAGGTCGGCGTTGTCGAGCAGCGCCGGCGGGAGGTCGCTGCGCGCCCGCGCGCGCTTGGCGTCCCAGGCCACGGTTCGAAAGCGTGCGCGCAGCGCGCGTTCGAGCTCGGGCTGCTCGGCCAGCGCCAACGAAAGTGCGAGGAGCGCGTTCTCTGCTTCTGCCGTCATGGCCTCGGCGAACAGCCGCTCGTTTTCATGCTAGTCCGCGCACCCCCGGATTACCAGCCCCGGTCCCGGGCCGAAGAGTCCTTGGATTTCAGCGGGTAGGTTTCACGATTTCGCCGAGCTCGCGCGCGAGCTCGGCGCCGGTTTCGAGCACCTTCATGTTCGCGACGGCCAGGTACTTGGCGACGCGCAGGTCGACCATCGCACCTTCGATGCCGCGGCCGCGCGAGTCGGGCGTAGCGGCGGCCTGTCGTGCATTCTCCGACACCTGCACCCGGTCGGGGCTGCTCGGTTCGGTCGACGCCTGCAACACTTCGGCAGCCGCCACGCCGGCGCTCTCGAAGCTTTTTCGGACCCCGCCGGCGCCGGCGGCAAACACGCGAGAGAGGTTCATCCGAGAACCGTGAACGGCAGCGCGCCCGAGCCCTTGAGCCGGTTCGCGCCGTCTCGGTCCGGGACGGCGCTCAGCGGCAGGCGGTCATCGAGCAGACGTACGGCTCTACGATCGCTTCGGCGATCTCGAAGATTCGGGCGTGGCCCGCGTCGTTCAGGTGGATGCCGTCGCCCGACCCATACTCGTCGGCGATGCCGAGCGACGAGTTCGCGAGCGCGTCGAAGATGTCGATGAAGCAAGGCGCGTAGCTCGCGTCGTCCGGTGTCCAGCAGCTCCCGAACGCGTCGCGCATTTCGTCGGTCCAGTCGGCGAGCGCTTGCTGTTCGTCGTCGCTCAGATCTTTCGGCGCGGTGCTCACGAAGAAGACGGGGATGCCGGCGTCGACACCCGCGTCGCGGATCGCGCCGAGGCGATCGAGGAAGGTCTCCGTGGAAACGCCGTTCGAGAGATCGTTGCTGCCCGCGAGCGCCACGATCACCAGATTCGGCTCGAGGTCGAGCGCGTCGTCGATGCTCCCCGACGAGCTCGACCCGGGCACGAGATTCGAGGTCGTGTAGCCGCCGACCGAGAGGTTCCGCGACGAGAACGAGCCCGCGACCCTGTCCTCCAGCGCGCTCGCGAGCAAACTCACCCAGCCGCGCGACGAGCTGCTCGCGCCTTCCCCGGCCGCCGTCGACGAACCGATCACCGC
>DASXWF010000938.1:0-2429 GCA_036503835.1 Polyangiaceae bacterium
CGCGACCGGCCGGGCTGCCGCCGGTCCCGGCGGCCGGCGAACCGGAGACACCCTCGGGGGTTTCATCGCCGTCGGAACCGCACGCGAAGGCGAGCAGCAACGGCAACGCGGCCGCGATGAAGAAAACACTACGACTCACCCCCGCTTGACCCGAAATCCGTTGCGCGCGCGACGGCAAAAGCTCGTGACTCACACTCAATCCGTTGCGACCGGCACGCGCAACATTCATCCGCAACGTCTCCGTCGCGGCGACCTCCCCTCACCACTCGTCAGCGCACGCGCCGCTCGAGCTCGATTCCGAGCCGTTCCATACGCCGGTAGAGCGCCTGGCGGCTGAGTCCGAGCTCCGCCGCGGCGCGCGAGACGACACCGCGCGCGCGCTCGAGCGCGGCCTCGATCGCTTCGCGCTCGACCTCGGAGAGGGTTCCGGAGACGGCGCTCTCGCTCGGTGGCGGCATGCTGGCGCTCACGCCCGTCGGGCTGCGCTCGTCGATGCCGAGGTGGCTCGCCCGGATGGGTCCGCCCTCGCACACGAGCACGGCCCGCTGGATGCGGTTTTCCAGCTCGCGGACGTTGCCCGGCCAGTCGTAGCGTTCGAGCGCCGCGACGGCCTCGGACGAGAGCTCGAGGGCGCGCCCGTCCGCGAAACGAGACAGGAAATGTTCGGCGAGCAGGCGAACGTCTTCCGGACGCGTGGCCAGGGCCGGAACGGACAGCTCGATCACGTTCAACCGGAAGTAGAGGTCTTCTCGGAATCGGCCGGCGGCGATCTCGGCGCGCAGGTCGGCGTTGGTGGCGCTGATCAGCCGGACGTCGGCCGTCCGGGTGACGCTGCTGCCGAGGCGCTGGAACTCGCCCGTCTGAAGGACGCGCAAGAGCTTCATCTGGCCGGTCGGCGTCAAGTTGCCGAGCTCGTCCAGGAAGAGCGTGCCGCCGTGCGCGGCCTCGAAGCGGCCGACGCGGAGCTTGGTCGCGCCCGTATACGCGCCGGCCTCCGCGCCGAAGAGCTCCGCCTCGAGCAGCTGATCGGGCAAGCCGCCCGCGTTCACCTTTACGAAGGGCTTGTCCGCCCGACGCGAGCTCGCCTGCACGATCTCCGCCAGGCGCTCCTTCCCCGAGCCGTTCGGTCCGCTGATGAGCACCGGCGCGTCCGAGGGCGCGACGTGCACCGCGAGCGAGACGAGCTCGTGCATGCGGCGGCTCTGAAAGACGAGGCCCCGCAGATCGGCCTTCTTCGCGAGCTCCGAGCGCACGCGCTCTTCATGGCCCTTGGCGCGGGCGTGCTCGTCGCGAGCCTTGCGCAGGCTCAACAGATTCCTGACGGTGACGACGAGCTTCTGATCGTCCCAGGGCTTGGCGAGGTAGTCGGCGGCGCCTTCGCGCACCAGCGTGACGGCCGTCTCGAGCGACGTCCAGGCCGTGAGCAGGATCACCGGCAGATCGGGATCGAGCGCGTGGATCTCGCGAAACAGGCCGATGCCCTCCGCGCCGGACGTCGTGTCCTTCGAGAAGTTCATGTCCTGGATCACGACCCCGATGTCGTCGGTGCGCACCAGGCTGAGCGCCTCCTCCGGGGTCGAGGCGACCACGGAGTCGATGCCGTGCACGTCGAGCAGCACCGTCAGGGCGGTGCGCACCGCTTCTTGGTCGTCGATGACCAGCGCCTTCATCGAAGTCGTGAAGGTTCTACCGTACAAGTCGGGCGTCAAGGCTTCTTGCTCCCGCGTGCCTCGCCCGCGTTCCGCCCGACGGCGTAGGCGAGCCGCACTTCGGCGACCCGCGCGTCGATCCGCGCGTCGATGGCTTCCAGCCGGGCGCCCGTGAGGTCCGTTTCCGCGTCCAGAAGCTCGACCGTTGTGGCGCGGCCGTTCTGGTAGAGCAGGTGGCGCGCCCGGTACGACTCCTCCGAAGCCAGGAGGGCACGGAGAGTCGTGCCTTCCGCCACGCGCGCTTCCTCGACCTGCTGGCGCGCTGCCATGACCTCCAGGCGAATGCCATCGACGAGCTCGTCGCGTTCGGCCTCCGTCACCCGCGCGCGGGCGTCCGCCCCACGCGCCCTGGCGCTCGTCGCCGGGATGTCCGAGATCGTCCAGGTCAGCTGCACGCCCGCGTCCCAGCTGCCGCGGAACTCGTCCGCGGCCGGAAAGACGCGGGAGTTCGGGCGCGCGTACTGGGCGTTCGCGAACACGTCGACGCGCGGCGCGTAGCCGGCGCGCTCGACGCTCGCCGACTGCTCCTGCGCCGCCTGCGAGGCGCGCAGCGCGGCGAGCTCGGGACGGTTGGCCGTCGCCTCGGCCCAGAGCGCGCTGAAGGACGTCGCGGTACGGCCGTCGAGCGGTTTGCGAATGTCCTCCCCGATGCGGTAGCTCGCCGAGCTCGCGTCGTGCATCGACGTGCGGAGCCGCTCTTCGTTCAGATCGCGGAGGTGG
>DASXWF010000939.1:0-2209 GCA_036503835.1 Polyangiaceae bacterium
TGCCGCGAGGAGTGCCGGAGGACCGGATCGCAACGTCGCAATCGGAGGAGCGCATGGTAGAGTCCGAGCGTGCGCGCGTGCGGCTCCTGCGTCCGTTCCTCCCAGACCAGCTGGGAAGCGAGAAAAGTCTCTTCGGCCTGAGGATCGAGCACGAGCTTCGCGGCGTCGCCTTCGCGGAAGGCCTCGAAAGCCGCGAACTCGCGGAGTCGGCCGGCGCTCACCAGCTTGCCGAGCTCGGGGTGATGATCCGTGAAGTAGCCGAACGGCGTCGAAGCCGCCCATTCCTGGCCCATGAACAGGAGCGGCGTCATGGGCAGGCACAAGAAGAGGAGGGAAGCCGCGAGGTACTCGTCGAGCGAGACGAGCGCGTTCAGCCGTTCGCCGCGAGCGCGGTTGCCGATCTGATCGTGGTTCTGGATCGCGTACAGCAAGCTTTCGGCGGAAAGGCCGGCGGCGCTCGCGCCGCGCGCTTCGTTCTTCGGCGGGAACGGCTGGCCCTCGTAGAGCCAGCCGCGCTCGAGCGTGCGCGCCAGATCCGCTGCGCCGGGCGCGTAGCCGGCGTAGTAGCCCTCTCTCTCGCCGGTGAGCGTGACGTGCACCTGGTGGTGAAAGTCGTCGGCCCAGACGGCGTCGAGCCCGAAGTCCGTCACGAGCTCGGGAGCGTTGCGCTCGTCTTCAGCGAACAGCAAGCGCCGCGGGGTGAGCTCCTTCACCTCGCCGGCGAGCTCGCGCAGGAAATGGCAGGGGGATTCGTCCACGATCGCGTGCGTCGCGTCGAGGCGCAGGCCGTCGAAGCGAAAATCCTCGAGCCAGTAGCGCGCGTTGTCGAGCGCGTAGCTCCGGAACGGGGCGTCCTCGAAGTTCGGCGCGTCGCCCCACGCGGTTCGATGGCGAGCCGTGAAGTACCGGGAACTGTACGCGCCGAGGTAGTTCCCGTCGGGACCGAGGTGGTTGTAGACGACGTCGAGCACCACGCCGAGGCCGAGCGCGTGGGCGGCGTCCACGAACGCTCGCAAATCGTCGGGAGTGCCGTAGCCCGCGAACGGCGCGTAGAGCGCCACGCCGTCGTACCCCCAGCCGCGCGCACCCGGGAACGCGGCGAGCGGCAGGAGCTCGACGGTCGTGATGCCGAGCTCGGCCAGCGCGGGCAGACGTTCCGCCGCCGCTGCGTACGTTCCGGCGCGGGTGAAGGTGCCGACGTGGAGCTCGTACAGCACCTGTTCGCGCAGCGCCCGAGAGACGGGTTCGAAGCGCCAGGAGTGACGGGGCTCGATCACCATCGCCGGACCGTGAACGCCGAACGGCAGAAAGCGGGCGTAGGGGTCCGGAAGCTCGCGTCCGTCGAGGACGTACCGATAGAGCGTCCCGTGACGAGCCTCCTCGAGCGTCGCTTCGAAGAAGCCGTCACCGAGCGCTTCGAGCTCGCGCTCGCTCCGTACGGCGCCGTCCGCCTCGCACAGGCGCACCCGGCAGCTTCGGGCCTCGGCGAACACGCGAAAGCGCGTTCCGCGGGGCAGGGGACGCGCGCCGAGCGCCCAGGCCTCGCGCTCGCGGCTCACGCGGAGCCCTCGCGGACCAGCAGCGCCAGCGGGAAAGCGCGCAAGAGCTCCGAGAGTCGCACCGAGCGGGAGAGCGCCAGCTTCTCGCCCGTGAACACGTTCTCGTAGCGTCCCCGGGCGGGGATCGGGAGCTCCATGTCGCGCCAGACCTCGCCCAGCGCGAACGGCTTGCTGCCGTGCGTGAGCACGTAGCCAAGGCGTGGAACACAGACGATCAGGCGCTGGGCCTCGACGGCGCGCGTGAAGGCCACGACGTGCTCGGAAGCGGGCAGGGCCTGGTAGTCCCCCTGCAAGAACAGTTCGGGGTGTTTGCGCCGTACGCTCAGGCATTGGTGCGTGACGTAGAGCTTGATCGCGCCGCTCGCGTAGTCTTCGACGAGCTCGGGCGCGAGCCGAGCGCGGTCACCCAGTCGCTCGCGAATTCCCGCGAGCATCCGGCTCCGGAGCTCGAAGTCGACCGGCCGGCGGTTGTCCGGGTCGACGAAAGCCTGGTGCCAGAGCTCCGTGCCCTGGTACGTGTCGGCGACGCCGGGCGACGTGAGGCGGAGCAGGCACTGGGCGAGCGCGTTCACGGCGGCGTAGGGCGCGATCATCTCGCAAAATTCGCGCGCAGCCTGCAAAAACTCTGCGTTTTCGAAGAGCGACCGCAG
>DASXWF010000940.1:0-3144 GCA_036503835.1 Polyangiaceae bacterium
CGCGCTGCTCCCGCCTGCGTCGCTGCCCGACGTACCGCTCGAGCCCTTGCCACCCGTAGCGGTGTCACCTCCCGTCGGGTTGCGCCCGGCGCTACCGGCTGAACCGCTCGAGCCTGCGGTCCTGGTCCCGCCCGAACCCGCGTCGTCCCGGTCACGGTCCCTGCTCGTGTCCTCGGAACCGCACGAAACCAGGCCCGCGAAGATTCCCAGTCCGAGCACGGCTCCCCGAGCGTAGCGTTGCACCCGAACTTTGTAGCACGATCGGCGTAGTGCCTCGGGACGTCATCTCCATGTCCGACCTCACCTGCCCCCACTGCGCCGAACCTCTCGAAACTTATCCCGATCCCGGAGGGGGCACGCTCCAGGACTACGTCGAGGACTGCGCCGTGTGCTGCCGCCCGATCCGCTTCCTCGTGACGTACGACGAAGACGCCGGCGACTACCGCATCGACGTCTCGGGAGAGACGTAAGGGGAGGTGGCTAGTTCGAGTACTTCACGCTGCAGCCGTACGCTTCCGTTTCGGCGACGGCGATGGGTTTTCCTGCGGCGACCGAGGTGACCGCGTCCTCGACGTAGCGCACGAGTTTCCCGCCCGCCGGCGAGTCGGCTTCACCGTCCGGTGAGTTGTCGATGGCGCCGCGGTAGACGAGCTTGCCCTCGGCATCGATGACGTAAATGTGCGGCGTGTGCTTGGCGCCGTACAGGCGGCCGACGGCGCCGGTTTCATCGAGCAGGATCGGGTGCTCGAGTTTGAAGCTCTCCTTGCCGGAACGATTCTTCTCGGCGCCGGCGCCCTGCTTGCCGGGCGCGCCCGAGTTCACGGCGAGCCAGACGGTGCCGCCCTTGGCGAGCCGAGCGGCGGTGTCGATCAACGATCCCTTGGTGTGCGACGCCTTCACGAAGGGGCACTCCGGATTGAACCACTCGAGCACGACCGTCTTGCCGCGAAAGCTCGAGAGCTTCACGGGCTTGCCGTCGAGATCCGGCAGGGTGAAGTCCGGCGCCGGCTCACCGAGCTTCGCCGGGCGCGCGTCGGCGGCGACGGCAGCGGGCGCGGCCGCCTTCTCCGTCTCAGGGGGCGAGGACTGCGCGACCGCCGGTGACTCACGGGCAGCGTCCTGGCTGGCCGAGGATCGGCAAGCGAGCGGTGAAGTGGCGAGAGCGATGATGAACCAACGTGAGAGCAGCATGAGACCGGAAGCCTTGGGCCGTCGGGAGCGGGCGGCAAGCCCGACGATTCTGTGGCGATTTGGTGACGGCGTTCGTCATCCGTTGACGAGCGCGAGCGGCGCGGCGGTCGATTCCGGTGCCGTCATGTCGGTGAGCTCGGCGACGCGCGCGTGCGCGCACTCCTGCCCGTCCAGGGCGGTGCTGCGCGATTTCGGCTCGCGGCGGTGGTACGCCCCGTCCGACCCCATCTCGTAAACGCGCGAATCGTCGAGCGCGAACGGCTCGAGCACTTCGCGCCGCAAGCGCTCGCGCAGCCGCTCGTTCGAAACCGGAAACAGGACCTCCACGCGTCGATCGAGGTTTCGCGGCATCCAGTCGGCGGACGACAGGAAGTACTCGGCTCGATCGGGCGGGCCGAACACGCACACCCGCTCGTGCTCGAGGAAGCGCCCGATCAACGAGAAGACCCGAATGTTTTCGGAGACACCCGCTACTCCGGGGCGCAAGCAGCAGACTCCGCGCACCAGGAGCTCGATCGCGACGCCGTCGCCGGAGGCTCCGTAGAGCTCGCGGACGATCGCGCGGTCGACGAGTGAGTTCAGCTTCGCGAAGATGCGAGCCGGCTCGCCGCGGCGGGCGCGCTCGCGCTGCTCCCGAATCCTGCCCAAAATCGCCGAGCGCAGCGTCGCGGGGGCCACGGCGAGCTTCCGGTAGCTCACTTCGCGCGAGAAGCCCGAGAGCGTGTTGAAGAGCGCGCTCGCGTCCTCGCCCAGCGCCTCGTCGGTCGTGAGCAGGGCGAGGTCGGTGTAGAGCTTGGCGGTGGCCGCGTTGTAGTTGCCGGTGGAGAGGTGCACGTAGCGCCGCAGGCCGTCGGCTTCGCGGCGCACGATCAGGAGCGCCTTGGCGTGCGTCTTCAGGCCCGAGGCGCCGTAGAAGACGTGCGCGCCCGCGCGCTCCAGCGCCCGCGCCCAGCCGATGTTCGCCTCTTCGTCGAAGCGTGCCTTGAGCTCGACCGACACCGCGACTTGCTTGCCGTTTTCCGCGGCGCGAATCAGCGTCTGCACCGCCTCGGAGTTCGCGCCCGCGCGGTACAGGGTCATCTTGATCGCGAGCACGTTCGGGTCCCCGGCGGCGGCCCGCAGCAGATCGAGCACCGGCACGAAGGATTCGTAGGGGTGGTGCAGCAGGATCTCGTTCGCGCGGATGCGGGAGAACGGGTCGCTGCCGTCCTCGTCCCAGCCGGGCGGCAGGTGCTGGCGCAGCGGCGGGTCGCGGAGCTCCTTGTGCGGCAGCCTGGCGAGCGCGAACAGGCTCGAGAGGCCGAGCATGCCTTCGGGCTCGTAGAGATCGCCGGGCTCGAGCTCGAGCTTTTCGCGCAGCAGCGAGCGGATGTGTTCGGGCACGCTCGCCGCGACCTCGAGCCGCACGGGTGCGCCGAAGCGCCGGCGCCGCACCTCCCGGTCCACGACCGCGAGCAAGTCCGCCGCCTCTTCCTCGAGGATGTCGATGTCCATGTCGCGCGTCACGCGGAACGGCCAGCTGCCGATCACGCGGAAGCCCGGGAACAGATCCACGAGATTGGCCGCGATCAGCTCCTCGAGCGGGAGGAAGTCGCGCTCCACTTCGGCGCCTCCCGAGCCCTCTCTCGGCGGGAGCAACAGCAGACGTTCGAGACTTTCGGGTACCTTCACGCGCGCGAAGCGGCGCTCCAGCGTCGCCGGATCCTCCGCTTCCACGGCGAGCGACAGCGAGAGGTTGGAGACGAACGGGAACGGGTGCACCGGATCGACCGCCAGCGGCGTGAGCACCGGAAACACCTGTCGCCGGAAGTACGCCCGCGCCCAGTCGCGCTCGGCCTCGTCGAGCGAGTCGTAGCGCCTGAGACGGATCGAATGTCGCTCGAGCTCCGGCAACAGCGTCTGCGAAAACAAGCTGCCGGCGCGTTCTCCGAGATCGTTCACGACCGCGCGGAT
>DASXWF010000941.1:0-2600 GCA_036503835.1 Polyangiaceae bacterium
AGGCGCAGGAACTCCGCCGCGTCGAGCGGGGGTTTCCCGAGAGCCTTGGCCTCGGTCGTGTCGGCCGGCGCGACGTGCGGGGGCTGGCGGCCGGGGCGAAGACGCGCGGCCGGGGGTGGAGCGAGAATGCGAGCTTGATGAGCCATGTCGCCTCTCGGCGCATGAAACCTGCGCGTTACGCGCCCCGCCGCCCCAGGCCCGCGCCGGCGGCCGGAACGATTTTGGCCCAAATTCGGGAAGCCGAACGCACGTAACGATGGCGCCCGCCGGCGCTAGAGGCCCCCGCATGCCGACGCTGCTCGCCCTGCGCGCGCTCGGACTCCCGCGCTGGCAGTCGAGCTCCCCAGAGCCTAAAAGGTCGATTCGGGTCGTGCATTTCTTCGACATCGATCCAGAAGACTGGAACGACCAGGAGGCCCTGGCCTTCGAGCGGTTCATTCAGCGGCCGACGTGCACGGCCGAAGAAGTGGAGAGGCTTCGCGCCTGGTTCGACGAAGTCGGCCGACGGCCGAGGTCGTGCTGGCGGCCCCGCCGCGGCACCGGACCGCTTCCGGCTCCGGCCCAGCCAATCTCGACGGAGCGGGTCGATCGCGTCCGCTGCCCACGCCACTGGGCGATCGCGCTGGCTTTTTCTTGCGCGCCGATCGCGGCCGACATGCGGCGCGGGTGCGCCAGGTTCGTCGACGGCGTGTCGGCGCGCGCCGTCACGTGGGCGTCCGAGCTTCTCGCAGAGCTCGAGCCCCCGCCGGGTCAAAACCTCGCCGCTTTCGTGGAACAGGCTCTCGCTGCGGTCCGCGCGCAACTCGCGGCGGCTCGGGCGCAGCTGATCGAGGAGTCGTTGCAAAGCGTGGCCACGGAGCTGCAACAGGCGCGCTTCTTCGACGCGTACGAGCCGTCGCTCGGCTTCGGGCGCGTGCTGCCGCTGCTCGAGGCCTTCGTCGCCACGGCTGCCCGCGAGCGCGCGCTGAAGGAGTTCAAGCAACTGGTCCTCAAGCGCGTCGGCGGATTGGGGGGGCAGGCGCGGGTGGCCGCCCCCGGCGCGCGCGCGAAAGCGCGCGACGCGTGGAAGGAGCTCTTCGAGCGCAAGCCGGAGCTCCTTTCGCGGCTTCCCCCCAAGCAACGCCGCGCGGTGGAGCTGTGCGATCTCGGGGGGCTCGCGCCGAGCGTGGCGGAGGATCGGGAAGGCGCCGCTCGCGGCGGCATTCGCAAGGCCCTGGCCGACGCCCACCGCCGCGTGCGCGCGATCCTCGATGGTAAGGAACCATGACCAAGCATCCCGTCGACCCAACCCCGTTCGGAGAAGAGCCGGACGACTTCTTCGGGGCCGAATGCCTCTCGGCGGACGAGCTGCGCGGCTTCGTCCGGTCGGCGCTCGGCGTCGAAGAGGAGGCACGAGTGGAGCGCCACGTCGCGGAGTGCGCGTTGTGCGCCGCGGAGCTCGATGCGCACTATGCCGCCGCCGGCGAACGCGCGGCCGAGCCGGCGGCGGCGCCCAGCGTTGCGCCGCACCCCGCGCTGCTGGAGCGCTTCGCCGCGGCGTTGCGCGAGCTCGGCGTCAGCGTCCCGGAGGCGCTGCGCTTCGCGCCGGAGTATGCACTGAGCGCGGAGTCCAGAGAGCAGCAGGTGGGCAGCGCCGATGGCGGTCGAGTGCGCTGGAAAGCGGAGCAATCTGGCGAAACGCTCCGCGTCGAGCTCACGACGAGCTGGCGCGAGCTCGCCGGCCTGCGGCTCGAAGTCAGGATCGACGGCGTTCCCGTCAGCGGCACGCGCGACCTACCCCACGTCCCGCTCTTGCCGATGGGAGAGGGACTGCGAGGCGAGCTCCTTCTGTACCAGGAGTCGCTCGTGGCACGGCAAAGCGAGCTCGCGGCGCACGCCTTCGCCTGGGAACTCACGCTCCACCCCGCGTGGCAGAAGTAACGCTGCCCCGGCGCTGCCCTACGGACGTATTCGTGGACTCCCCATCGGCCCTGGTGAAACTCGTCGGGTGCGCGCTGAGTCGCACGCGGCGCGACGTCGCCGCAGCCATGGACGCCGTCAACGACCTCGAGCCCTTTTCGGTCGACGTTCGGAACGGCCGGGTCGATCTCGGCTTCCTGCCGGCGGGCTCCGATGCGGCGGGGCGCGTACCGCTCGACTTGTTCACCGACCTACCGGACGGCGTCGCGACGGTGAGGGTGGTGGAACGCGGGCGGCTGACCGCCGTGCCGGGCGCTTCGGGCGCGGCGGGCCAGGAACCTGCCGAGCCTCGCTTTCTTCTCGCCCCCGTCCTCGCGCTGGAGTCGCCCGCCGGCTCAGAGCGCTATCGCATCTCGAGCCGCCTGATCCCGATTCGCTGGGGCCAGGCGGCGCGCGCCATGGACTACGTGATCGCGCTCGCCGGAGGGAATCATGAGCTCGCCCCGATCGTGAGCCGCCTCGACGCGGTGCGCGGAGAGCTCTCGAGCGGAGAGGACACGCTGCTGCTCGGCCACGCGACCGCGCACTGGCACGTCCGGCTTCACCTCCCGCCCGAGCTGCGCGAGCACGGCCGCCCTTCGCTGCCTTACAGGCTCGACTTTCCGCGCCGAGCCCCGCACGACCTCGATCAGGAAGTGCTC
>DASXWF010000942.1:0-5566 GCA_036503835.1 Polyangiaceae bacterium
GAGGGCGCGGCGGAACGAGTAATTGAAGCGAATGCCGAGGGTCGCGACGTCCTCTGCTTGCTCGCCGCTCTCGTCCCGACTGCGGCCGGTGCGGGCTTCGAGGTAGACGTACGAGCCCGCTTTCGGATCGAGCAGCAGGCGCACCCCGCCGAGGACGTCGCGCGTGCCGAAATCGGGGTCGACGTAGCGCGTGTCGAGCGCTCGCGGGACGGCGAAGTCGAAGCCGCCGTAGACGACGACGAGGTCGCGGAAGCGCCGCGAGACGAAGAGCTCCGCCCCGAGCGTGTCGTACACCACGACGGCGTCCCCAGCGCGCACGAGCTCGTGGTTGTGCGTCCAGGTGTCGAGCGCGGCGACCTTCCAGCCGCCTGCCTCGAAGGCGATGCCGGCCGTGAAGGCCTGCGCGTCGTCTCCGTCGTAGCCGACGACGCCGCCGCCGAAGTCCACGAAGGACTGCGAGTACGCCGCGCCGACGCGCAGGCTCTTTCCGATCCGCAGGGTGAGCGAGCCCGAGAGACCGTCCACGATTTCAGGTCGCGAGTCGAGAAACTGCGCCTGCACGCCGAGCTTCAGCGCTCCGAGCGCGATGCGGTAGGCGAGCGCGTCGTTGGCGCGCCCTTCGCCCGTCTGGCCGCCGTCGGTCCCCGCGTTGTACGTGGAGCTGCCGTGCGCGCCGAAGACCGTGTACGTGTCGGTCCACTCCGAAACGTCGTAGTAGACGCCCCACTGCTTGCCGAGCGTCAACGTTCCGAACTGCGCCAGGCGCAGCCCGACGAAGCCGAGGCGCGTCGAAAGTGCCTGGTTCGTCGTCGTGTCGACCGTGGCGAGCCCGGTGTCCGGGTTCTCGGTGACGTTGTAAACCGTGTCGCCCTCGCCGAGGCTCATGCGCCACTCGGCCTGGCCGAGCACGCTGATGCCGCCGAACACGCTCTGCTGCGCCATGAAGCCGATGCGGCTGGAGTTGTTCTCGACGCGCAGGTCGTCGCCGGTGACGGCGAGGTGGCCGTCGAGGCGGCCGTAGAGATCCACGCGCTGGGCGATGTCCTCGAGCCAAGGCGCGCGCTCGGGCGGAGCGGCCCGCACGGCGCTGGTCAGCGCCAGAGGCACGAGCAGCGCGGCCGGTCGGATCACCGACCCCTTTCTAGAGCGACAAACGCTTTGATCCTAGTCGAACTACCTAGAAAGAGTGACGAGCGAGGGTGGCCGCGTGGGGGGGGCGGCGCGTGCCGCCCCATGAACAAGGCTAGAACGCCGAGCAGTCCAAACTGATCGGCGTTCTAGTACGACGCGGCGCGCGAGCGCGCGTCGCCGTTCAGCGGGCAGCGAACGGTCTGGCCCGCAGGTCGCTCTGGGACGCGCCCCGGCGCCGGGCTTCGAGCCGGAATCCGGCTGTCCCGGCCATCCGATAGATCGCGTCCGGCATCGCTGGTTTCAGGATCTGTTGCAGCGCGCCTTCCGGGACGGATTCGCCGGCCGCGAGCGCGGGGACCGCGAGCCGCAGCGCGCGCGCCACGTGCTGGAGCGGCGGGTGCCCCTCGGCGAGGGAGCGCTCGGGTGTGACGAGGCTGCCGGCACCGAGCGGCAGGCCGCCCGCGTAGTGGTACCCGGCGGACGCGGCGAAGTGCCGGGCGACGCGGAGCGCGGTGCGAATGTGCTCGGGTTCCGGGAACCCGCACTGCACGAGCGGTACGAACAATGCGTCGCGCCGCTCGGCGCGCACGCGTGACACGAGCTCGAGCGCGTGGGTCACGAGCGCCGGGAACGAGTCGACGTACAGCAGTGAGCAGAGGACGAACAGATCCGCGGCGGCGATCTCGCGCGCCGCGGCGAGCGAGGCGTCGTTTTCGTGCACGAACTCCCCCGCGCGGTGAAAGCTGCACGTCACGCCCTCGGCGGCGAGCAGGCGAGCGACTTCACGAGCGAGCAGCTCCGAGGCGCTCGAGCCTTTGGGCTTGGCGCTGCCCACGAGCAACGCGGCGTTGCGCACGGGCGCGAACGCCGGCAGCGGCCCCGGGCGAGCTGCGGAAAGCAGCGTCTCCCGGAGCGACGCGCGCTCCTGGATCGCGTGCCCCGGTCGCAGCGGCGCCTCGAGCATCTTGCGCAACGATCGGCCCCAGAGCTCGGGCGAACCCTCGACGAGCACCGCCGCGCTGCGCGTCGGGCTCCCCAGGTTGACGGCGTTGGCGTCGTTCAACGCGTCGAAGGTCTCGGCCTGTGCGCCGTCCGGCAGCGCCAGCATGCCGACCGCGTGCAGGCGCGGGCGCCGCGCGTAGCGCAGCTCGTGGTGGGTGAGCTCGGAGCGCTGCTCGAAGAACGGCAGCAGCAGACCGAGCAGGCGATCGAGCGCGAACTTCGTGAAGTGGTCGAAGCCACCGAACGTGACCCGGCTCGCGTAGACGACCGCGTCCGCTCTGGCGATCGCCGCGGCGATCGTCTCGGCCCCGTCGTGGATCTTGCAGTGCCCGGGGTGCTTCAGCCAGCAGTCGAACTCCCCCTGGCAGTAGCCGAGCTGGTGCTCACGAACGTCGAAATGATCGACGGCGTTGAAGCCGGCCCGCTCGAGCTCCTTGCGCAGTACCGCGAGCATCCCGCTCATGGGAATGTCGTCGCGCGCGGCCGACGTCACCAGCACCGCTCTCATCGCGTTTCCTCACGATTCATGCTCATGACCGAAGCAAGAGGTGATCCAGCCGTCCGTGCTGCTGGTCGACGGCCGGGATCGGCGTGGCCGTAAGGTGCTGACCCAGAGGGGCGCGCAGTTTCCGCGTTTCGAGCCCCGCTGCGCGCAGGAACTGCGCGCCCTTGACTGCTCCCGGGCCGTCCACAGATTGTGCGGAACGTCATGGTCCTGCGCTGCCCGTCGTGCGGAAGAGAGAATCGCGTCCCCGCGCGCCACCTGTCGCACAAGGGGCGCTGCGGTGAGTGCAAAGCGCAGCTCGGGCCGCTGGCCGTTCCGCTCGACGTGGGTGAGGCGGAATTCGACGACATCGTCGCTCATGCCACGGTCCCCGTGCTGGTCGATTTCTGGGCGGCGTGGTGCGGTCCCTGCCGCATGGTTGCGCCCGAGGTGAAAAAGGCCGCCGAGCGTCTCGCCGGCAGGGCGGTGGTGCTGAAGGTCGATACGGAGAAGCACCAGGCGCTCTCCGCGCGCTTTGCCGTGCGCAGCATCCCCAATTTCGTGGTCTTCGCGGGCGGAAAGCGCGTCACGCAGCAGGCGGGCGCTTTGGGGAACGATCGGCTCGTCGCCGTCGTCGAGGCGGCTCGCAAGAGCATGCCGGAGCGGGGAACGGCCGGGGTCTGAGCAGGATCGGCTCGAGCCCGGACTCGCTCGAAAATCTCGCGCACTCGCGAGAGTGGTAGCGTTGCGGCATGCCGATCAGTGACGCCAGCGCCGGCGTGAGCGACGACGAGTTCGATCGCTCGGTGCTCCCGGTGCTCTCCGAATACGTGACGATTCCGAACAAGTCGCCGCTCTTCGATCGCGACTGGCAGAGCGCCGGGCACATGGATCGCGCCGTGGCGCTGCTCGCGGGTTGGGCTCGCGATCGGCTGCCGGCAGGCGCGACGCTCGAGGTGATCCGTCTTCCGGAGCGCACGCCGCTGATCCTCATCGACATCCCCGCGGCGGGCGGGGCAGGCGGCAACGTGCTCTTCTACGGGCACCTCGACAAGCAGCCCGAAATGACGGGCTGGCGCGAGGGGCTCGCTCCCTGGACGCCCGTGCGCGAGGGCGATCGACTGTATGGCCGCGGCGTCGCCGACGACGGCTACGCGCTGTTCTCGGCGCTCGGAGCGGTGAACGCCGTGCGCCGCGACGGCTTGCCGCATGCCCGAACGCTCGTCCTGATCGAGGCCTGCGAAGAGTCGGGCAGCCGCGATCTTCCGGCCTACGTCGAGCACCTGGCGCCCCGCATCGGCGAGCTCTCGCTCGTCATCTGCCTCGACTCGGGTTGCGCCAACTACGACGCGCTCTGGTCGACGACTTCGCTGCGCGGGCTCGTGATGGGGACGCTCGAGGTCTCGCTGCTCGGCGAGGGCGTGCACTCCGGTGACGGAACGGGCGTGATCGCCGCGAGCGAGCGCGTGTTGCGCGTGCTGCTCGACCGGCTCGAGGACAGCCGCACGGGCGCGATGCTCGTGCCGGAGCTCGCGGTTCCGATTCCGGACGCCCGGCGCCGCCAGGCCGAGCGCACCGCGGAGGTGCTCGGCAGCGATCTCTGGACGAAGTTCCCGGTGCAACCCGGCGTCGAGCCCGTGACCCGGGACGGCGCGGAGCTCATCTTGAACCGCACCTGGCGGCCGGGGCTCGCGATCACCGCGGCCGAAGGCTGGCCGCCCATCGAGAACGGCGGCAACGTGCTCCGTCCGCTCACGAAGGTCACGCTGTCGATCCGAATCCCGCCGCGCGTCGATCCGGAAGCGGCGGCGCGCGCCGTGCACGCCGTGCTCGAGCGAGACCCTCCCTACGGCGCGAAGGTGACCTGGAAGCTCGTGGGCGCGAACGCGGGTTGGGATGCCCCGCCGCTCGCGCCGTGGCTCGAGCAGGCTCTCGACGGTGCGTCGCGGCGGCACTTCGGCAACCCGGCCTTCTACATGGGTGAGGGCGGGACGATTCCGTTCATGCACATGCTCGGCGAGCGCTTTCCGCGCGCCGATTTCTGCATCACCGGCGTGCTCGGTCCGGGTTCGAACGCGCACGGCCCGAACGAGTTCCTGCACGTCCCGACCGCCAAGAAGCTCACGCGCTGCATGGCGGACGTGCTGTCGGCGCACGCGGCGGTTCGCTGAGGCTTCAGTACTTCGAGAACGTCTCGAACAGGAACTTGGCGGCGAACTTGGGCCAGCCGTGGTTCGTGTTGTTGTACTCGGGGTCGGTGTGGTTGCACCAGTAGACGGGGAAGCCGTCGTCGCATCCGTCGTAGGCGACACAGTTCGAGAGCGTGTCGGTGTAGTTCGGTACGGGCTGGCTGGTGGTCTCGCAGTGGTTCAACGCGACGTAGAAGTCACGCGTCTTCGGGCCGTTGGCGGTGCCCACGACCATGTCGTTCTTGCCGTGAATGACGACGGACGCGACCTGCCCGGTGCAATCGCGCCGCGAAGCGTCGAGGGGGTACTGGCCCACGTCTTTCGTGGCGCAGGGCCCGATCGCCCGCAGCTTGTCCGCGTGCTCGCAGCCGAGGATGCTGGCGAAGTCTCCGCCTGAGCTCTCTCCCGCCGCGAACACGCGCGCCTTGTCGACGCAAAAGGCGTTCATGACGGCGTCGTAGAACGGCTGGAAGAACGAAACGTCGCCCGCGCCCCAGCCGTTGCTCGAGTTCGCCGGGTGGGGATAGACGCGGATCCACGCGTCCTTCGCGCCGTTCTGCTCGAAGCCGGCGCTCTGCTCCGCCCAGGTGATGGGATTGCCCGTCGGGTTGAACATCATCAGCACCGGGTACGGCTTGCTCTCGTCGTAGCTCCCGGGAAGCTTGACGTAATACTGATGGCCCGAAACCGTCAGCGGGTTGCCCGAGGTTCCGGTCGACGGATTCGCCTTGCCGCAACCGGCGCTCGGATCGACTGCGCC
>DASXWF010000943.1:0-2232 GCA_036503835.1 Polyangiaceae bacterium
GGTCGCTGCCGGAGATCCGCGCCATGCGGCCGGAGTTTGCGGCGCTCCAGGGGTTCGACCTCGCGCGCTTCGACAAGCTTCGCGATTACGCGCTCGCGGTCGGTCACGCGCACGCGATGTACCGGGCGGCCGCCGGCCCGAACGGTGGCCTCGCGGAGCTCGCGGAGGAGGTGATGGAGCTCCGCGACATGCTGCAGGCGGATGCGACGGCGCTCGCCAAGCGGCGGATCCTGGACGAGAACCAGGTGAGCAAGCTGCGCGGCGGCAGCGGCTACAAGACCGTCGCGTTCGAAGTCGTCGGTCTCGTCGGCCTCCTTCGCGAACGCTGGAACGACGTCAAGAACCGCTCGGCGCTCCAGCCCGAGGAGCTCGAGCACGCGGGGCGCCGCGCGCAGGAGCTCGTGACGGCCGTCGGCCTGCGCGAGCAATCGCCCGCCATGATCAGCGCCGCCGCGGCAACCCGGCAGCGTGCCTACACGCTCTTCTTCCGCGCCTATGAGGACGTGCGCCGTGCCCTCTCCTACCTGCGCTGGCACGAAAACGGTGGCGACAGCATCGCGCCGTCGCTGTTCGTGGGGCGCGGCGGTCGCACCGTCTCGGATGAGGTCACGACGTCCGAAACCGTGCAGTCGAATCCGCCTCCGGCGAACGTACCTTCGCAGGTCGTCCCGGCGGCGAACGCGGTGCCGCTCCCTGCTGCCGCCGGCCTCCCCGGATCGTCTCCGTTCACCCGATCGTGACGTGAGAGGTCAACGTGAGCGCGTCGCCGTCGCTGTTTCTCGGATCGTCTCGCCCGCTCGACGGCGCAGGAGAGGCGCGGGCGCTCCACATGCCGGCCCACCACCTCGTCACGCACGGGGTGGTGGTCGGCATGACCGGCAGCGGCAAGACCGGACTCCTCACCGTCCTCGTCGAGGAAACCCTGAACGCCGGCGTCCCCGTCCTCATGATCGACGTCAAGGGCGACCTCCCGAACCTCCTCCTCGCCTTCCCCACCTTCTCCGCCCAGACACTGGAACCCTGGGTAGAGCCGGGACCGGGCGACGCGCGCAGCAGACAGGAACTCGCGGAAGCACTCGCGCACGAGCGCAAAACCGGCCTCTCCGCGTGGGGCATCGACGAACCCGCGCTCGCGCGCTTCCACCAAACGATCGCCGTGCGCGTCATCACACCCGGCAGCTCCGCCGGAGAGGCGCTGCACGTCCTCTCCTCCCTCGAACGCCCCGCGACGGATTGGAAAACCAACCCCGAAGCCGCGCGCGCCTCCCTCTCCGCGGCCATCTCCCTCGTCCTCCGCCTCCTCGGCCGCGACCCCGACCCGGCGAAAAGCCGAGAACACGTCCTCCTCGCCGTCCTCGCCGAACGCCGCCTGCGCGCCGGCGAACCCTCCAACCTCGGCTCCCTCCTCACCGACCTCGCGCACCCGCCGCTCGAACGCATCGGCGCCCTCACCGTCGACCGCTTCCTCCCCAAGCGCCAGCGCGCCGAGCTCGCCGCCGCCCTCAACGCCCTCCTCGCCTCCCCCACCTTCGCGTCCTGGCGCGAAGGCGCCGCCCTCGACGTCAAAGCCTGGTTCCAACCCGCGCACGGCCGCACCCCTGCCGTCATCCTCAGCGTCGCCCACCTCGACGACGACGAACGCGCCCTCGTCCTTGGCATCGTCCTCGAAGAACTCCTCACCTACGTCCGCGGCCTCCCTGGCAGCAAACGCCTCCGCGCCCTCATCGTCTTCGACGAAGTCTACGGCTACCTCCCGCCCCACCCAGCCACCCCGCCCACCAAGCGCCCCCTCGTCTCCCTCATGAAACAGGCCCGCGCCTTCGGAATCGGCATCGTCATCGCCACCCAAAACCCCATGGACCTCGACTACCGCGCCCTCGGCAACGCCGGCCTCTGGTGCGTCGGCCGCCTCCAAACCGACGCCGACCGCGCCCGCGTCATCGAAGGCCTCGCCAGCAGCGACGCAGGCGGCGGCACGAGCGAGGAGGAACTCTCGGAGATCACCAAGTGCCTCGCGCCGCGGTGGTTCGTGTTGAGAGACGTGCACGCGCGGCAGAGCACCGTGCTGATGCAACCGCGCTGGGCGATGTCGTTCATGCGCGGGCCGATGACGGGGAGTGAGATTCGGAAGGCTAGAGGGTTGGGGAGGTGACGCCTTTCGGACGGTTCAAGAACCCTGAAAGCTGTTCGGCCGGATCGGCAACTGGTAAGGGCGTGGGAACGAGGTAAAGT
>DASXWF010000944.1:0-3113 GCA_036503835.1 Polyangiaceae bacterium
GCCCGCGCGCCGGGCGTGCCGTCGCCCGCGTCGTGGGCGATGCGCCCGAGCTTTCGCATCGCTTCGGAGTGCGCGAGCGCGGCGCGGTCGAGGCGCGGGTGCCGAACGAGCGTCCCGAGTCCTTCGCTCGCGCGGGCGGCGTTCGCCATCGAGAGGATGCTCGTGCCCGCATCGGACGTGTCGTTCGCCGTTTCGCCGGGCGCAGGCTCCGCGGCGTACAGCGTGCTCGGCTCGGCGCCGGCGAAGAGCTGCGCTTCGGCTACGGGGCGCGGGCCGCCCTCCACGTCGGCGAGGACCTGCACGAGAAAGGCGCCTTCGCGATCCGCTCGAAAGCGCGCGCGCACCTCTCCCCGCGCGTCGAGCGCGGCCGGGACGCGGTGCGGACTGCCACGCGGACCGAGCACGAGCACCGCCGCTTCCTGCGCGGGCTCGAGCAGGCGCGCCCGCACGTCGAGCCACTCTCCGACCCGCACCTGCGTCGGCAGCGGCTCGAGCTCGGCCAACACGCCCGCGCTCACCACCGCGACCACGGCGTCGCCCTCCGCCGTGGCGCTCGCAATCCCGCAGCGCCGCTCGCCCGCGTCGCGGTGCGACGCGCTCCACGCCGCCAACCGCGACGGCGCTTCCGCGATCGCGCTTGCTCCGCGCAGAGTCCAGACGCGCGGCCAGACGTAGGGCGACCCTTCCGTTCGCAGCGCAAACGTCACCTCGGCGACAGCGAGGGACGGCGCTCCGCGAAGCTCGCGCCGAGCGATGCGCTCGGCGACGCGGCCGAGCGCGGCGTCTTCGCGCCCGCACGCCGCCTCCGCTCCGGCAGCGGCGTGCTGCGGAGAGCGCGTGAAGGGTTGCCATGCGTAGCGCTCGGCGTTCGGATCCGGTCCCCCGGCCGTCGAGGCCTTTTGGTCGCGGGCCCGAAGAGGCGGCTCGGCGGGGCTCTTGCCCCCGGGGCCGCACGCGCTCGCGACCAGCACGAGCGCGCTGAAACGGGCTAGGAGCGCGACTCTTCTCACGCCCTTAGACTACTTCTCACGCCCCTAGAGCAAATCAAGTAAGGTGAGCGCGATCCATGCGGCTCACGAGAGCCACCACCGCGGCGAAGGTCGGCGTGTTCGCAGTCGTCATGATCGCTGCGGGGTTTCTCATCTATCGCTTCGTCAACAAGTCGGCGGGCTCCGGGCGCGGCTACGTCGTCTATGCGCTCATGCGCGACGCCGCGGGTATCGCCAAGCACTCGCAGGTGCGCATCGCCGGCATCCCGGTCGGAAGCATCGAGGGCGTCCGGCTCGAAGGCGATCGCGCCCGCGTGGACATCCGCATCGACCCCGAGGTTCCGCTGTACGAGGACGCGACGGCGACCAAGGTCGCCTCGAGCCTGCTCGGCGAGTACTACATCGGCATCAGCGCCGGCACCGAGGGCAAGCGCAAGCTGAAAGACGGCGACCAGATCCTGATCGTGATCGAGGCGACCTCGACCGACCAGCTGATCCGCCAACTTTCCGACATCGCCCGCGACGTGAAGCAGGTCACGCAGTCCCTCGCGGAGTCGGTGGGCACCGATCAGGGCAAGGAAGAGATCAAGTCCACGCTCACGAACCTCGCTCAGGTGACCGAACAGCTCAACCAGATGGTTCGCGAGAACCGCGAGAGCATCCACAACATCGTCGTGAAGGTGGAGAGCATCACCACCAAGAGCGGCCCCGAGATCGAGCGCATCCTCGAAAATGTTCGTGTGACGACGCAAGAGGTGCGCGAGCTGATGGCCAAGTCCGAGGACGGCAAGGACAAGAGCGCGGGCGAGATCCGCCAGATCATCGACAAGGTGAACCGCGCCAGCGACAGCCTCGAGAGCGCGCTCAAGAACGTCGACGAGGTGAGCGGCCGGCTAGAGCGCGGCGAGGGCACGCTCGGGCGGCTGACCAAGGACGAGAAGCTGATCAACGAGGTCGAGGGCGTGGCCGAGAGCGTCAACGAGTTCGTGGGCGGACTCTCGCGCATCCAGACGATCCTGGTGCTGCGCACGGAGTATCAGTTCCTCGCGAGCGGCGTGAAGAGCTACGTGGAGCTGCGGCTCCAGCCGTCCGAAGACAAGTACTACTTGATCGAGATCGTCAACGATCCGCACGGCCTCACGCGCTACGAGCAGGTCGACGTCGACACGACGAATCCGAACGACCCGCCTCACTACCGCGAGGTGCGTACGGTCACCACGAACTCGCTGCGCTTCTCGCTCATGTTCGCGCAGAGCTTCGGGCCTTTCACGGGGCGCTGGGGCATCAAGGAATCGACCGGCGGCGTCGGGCTCGATCTCGCCTTGTTCGAGAACCGCTTCGAGCTGCGCCAGGATCTGTTCGGTTTCGGCGAGGTGGTGCTGCCGCGCTGGCGCGTCTCGCTCGGCTACGAGTTCGTGAACCGCCTCTGGCTCGTGGGTGGCGTCGACAACCTGCTCTCCGGCACCGATCGCGACTACTTCGTCGGCGCCCAACTAAAATTCAACGACGAAGACCTCAAAAAAATCCTCCCCTTCGCCCCGTCACCGTGAGGTGCGGGTAGGTCGAGGCGCTAGGTAGGTTTCTTTTTTGGCGCCAAGAGCGCCAAGGCCGCCAAGAGCGCCAAGGGATCTTGGTTTCGGAAATTTCGCGCCGACCTAAAAGAATCCCTCACGACCCGCGCGAGGCATCGAATCGGCTCGACTCGTCAAGATGGAACCCTTGCCCGCAGCGAGCCCAAGCCCATCGAACCGGATGGACCTCAGATGAGTGTGGGGCGGTCTTCGGTGAGGTAGTCGCTCCAGCCGAGCAGCTTCGCCGTTGCGAGGGCGGCGCAGGCTTCGCGGAGGCTGACGGCGTTGCCTTCGGCCGGGGTCGTGAGCACGGCGAGCAGCTCCGCGACGGAGTGCCCTTCTCCGGCCAGACGCGCGACGCGGGCCAGCGAGTGGGGTGAGCGCCCGATCTCCTTCGGATCGCTGGTCGCGTCGAAGCGGTCGCCCGGGACGACCTGGATCGTGCCCTCGGGCAGGGCGCGCCGCGCGTCGCCGTCGTGCGCGATGATCACGCCGGCCATGATCGCGCTCGCGAGGTCCAGATCGAGCGGGAATTCCACGTGCGGCGGCGTCG
>DASXWF010000945.1:0-2370 GCA_036503835.1 Polyangiaceae bacterium
CTCGCCGCCAGCATCGCGCAGGGTTGGGAGGCGCAGCTGGCCGCCGATGCGAGCGTGTGGCGCGGCACCCTGAATCAGACGAGCTCGCCCTGGCTCAGCACGCTCAGCGACGCCGACTTGAACGGAGCCTGGCAGCTCTTCGCCTACAACGCCACGCGCCGCTACGGCGCGCGCTTCGACGCGTTCGGCCAGCCCACCGACGTCGCGGGCGACACGTTCTTCTGCGCGCACGTGCGGCTGACCTGGCTTTTCACGAACACTGCGGACGTGACTCCCACCCCCGGAACGGCCAACAACGGCACGGTCCGCACCGACGTGCGCGTCTTCTGGCCGCGCGAGGGCGCGACGCGCGTCGCGGGCGATTGCACGGATCCGGGAGCGATCGAGGACGTGGCCGAGGCCACCGACCGCTACTACTTCGTGGTCCAGACGGGAGCGGTGCGGCAGCCATGAGGGCACGCTCCGTTCACGCCGCTCAGCCTTCGGCTCCGCGCGCCCGCGGCTTCACGCTCGTCGAGCTGATGGTCGCGCTCTCGGGCGGCCTGTTTCTCTCGGTAGTCGTGTTCGCGCTCGCCCGCGATGCGAGTCGTTTCTACCAGCGCGAGGCGCGCCTGGCCACCGCCACGCTCGGCGGCATCACGGGCTTCGAACGGCTGAAGTCCGACATCATGCGCGCGAGCTACCTCAGCACGCCGAACTTCGACGCCGACAGCCAGGTCCGACCCTCGGGCAACGCCGCGATCTCGAGTCTCGTCGGCATCAACATCACCAGGGATACGAGCCTGCAGGCTCTCCCGCCCTACCAGCAGAACGCCAGCGCCGGACAGGTGCTCAACCCGGATCGCATCCAGATCTCCGGCTCGTTCGCGGCCACCGACGAGTTCCCGGGCAGCGTGGACGTGAGCCGCACGGTGGTCTCGCTCAACGCCAATTCGCCCGCGCTCGCCCGCACCGGGTTCATCCAGGCGGACGACGCCACGAAGGCGAGGCTCGTGGAGGAGTTCTTCCGGCCGGGCAAGATCCTGCGCTTCGTCGAAATCGGCTCTCGCGTTCAGTCCTACGGCATCATCGCCAGCACCACCGTCACCACCGGGACGCCTCAAATCACGCTCCAGGCCGCGCTCGACGGCATCGACGGCTTCGCCGCCGGATCCAGCGTCAGCGTCGTGGACCGCGTCGGCTACGCGATCCGGAAGCTGCGGGGCAGCGGTGACGACGGACCCTGGAAGCCGCTCTACGACGCCAGCGGCGACGTTGCGGGAGAGGAAGACCGCACCGAGCTCGTGCGGGAGGAGCTCGACGCCGCCGGTCTGGTGATTTCCCGGGAAATCGCTGCCGAGTACGCGGTCGACTTGAAGTTCGGCGTGACGGGCCAGGTCAACCCGGGCGATCCGCTCGTGTACGCCTCGTCGTGGGACGCGAGCGATACTGCGAACTTCGATGCGCTGATCGCGCGACCTCAGGGAATCCGCAGCGTGCGCGTGCGCCTGAGCGTGCGCTCCCGCGAGGCGGACCGCGACGCGAACATTACGAGCCCCCCGGGCGGTCCCATCTATCGCTTCAAGCTCGGCACAAACCTCGGCTGGGCGCGCGTGCGCACCTTCCAGGCCGACGTGGCGCTCCCCAACCAGGCGGCGGTCCAATGGTGAACAGGAGACTCTCCCCACGCTCGCGGCGAGCCCGGGAACGCGGCGCGACGCTCTTCGTCGTCGTGCTCGTGATCACGCTGCTCACGGGCGTCGGGCTCTACACCGTGCATTCGGCCGGCCTCGTCGCCCAGGCGGCAGGCAACGGGCGGCAGTCGATCCAGACCGAGCACCTCTCTCAGGTCGGCGCGCTCGCCACCATGTCGAAGCTCGTGCAGGCGCCCGCCCTCCTGATCGACGCCCAGATCCTGGCCAAACAGGCCGGCGCTTTCCAGGAAGACTGCCGCTCCACCCGGGGCGTGAGCACGGTGGAGACCGTCCCGCCCTTCTGTCTCGAGCTCAACAGCGAGCGGGCAGAGGACTTTCAGCTCGCGGGAGGCGTCTCGCTGTTCGAGGACGACTCCTTCGGCATGGGCAAGGGCGACTCGCTCCTGACCGGCAAGTTCCAGACGGAGACGACCGAGGTCGACAAGGCCGGCCCCGTCGCGGGCAGCTCGGTCGGCTCGACCCAGTCCGGGCCGCGCATGGCCTACTACCAGGCGAAAATCACTTCGATCGCGCAGATGCTTCCCGCACGTGCCGTACTGAATGGAGCGTGCAGCGAAGAAGACATGATGCAGGTGACGGGTCAGCACATCACGCGTGCACACGTCATCGTGGGACCCATTCCTGAATGAAAGCTCGCATGCCTCCTCCGACCCTCACTCCGAATCGTTTTCGTTTC
>DASXWF010000946.1:0-4510 GCA_036503835.1 Polyangiaceae bacterium
CTATCGTTCGTCCGGCGTTCCCAGCCCCAGGCCGAGAAACCCCACGATTCCGAGCGCTTCGCTCTTGAACGCACGCTCGTTCGTGCCCTGCACCAGGAAATTCGGCCGCAGCAGCGGTAGCGCTGCGAACGCACCGAGCTCGACTCGCAGGCCGAGCCCGAGCTCGACGCCCACGTACGGACCGAGCTCCGCGGCCACGAACGCGTGGTCGCCGGGCTCGACGGGAGCGAGCTCCCAGACGACCGCGTGCAGTGCTCCCACAGCGAAATCCGCGCAGGCGCCGGCCAAAAAGCGCGCGGCGGCCAGCGGTTCCCAACAAGCCCCTGCGCTTACGCTGCTCGAGCCGAAGGAAAATTCGCCGTCCGCCGTACTCGTTTCCGGGAACCACGAAAGCCCGAGCGTGCCCGTGAACTCGCGGGTGCCGGCGAAGCCCGTCACCGACACGCCCGGCGCGATGCCCGGGAGTAGACCGCCTCCGACGAGTCCACGGAGCGCGAGGCGAAGCTCACGCGTCTTTTTCGGCGCGCAGGCGGGGCACGGCGCGCCGCGCTGCGCGGTGGCGTCACTCGCCTGCGGCGCGGGACGCGCAGCGTTCGCCACGGCGTGTTCCTCGGTGTCACTGCGTGGAGTGACTGCCGGCGCCTCCGCAGCGGGGTGATCATCGACTGGGGACGCTTCTCCCGACGCGGGCGCGTTGGGATCGATCGTCAGCGCCACCGCCAAGACCAGCGCATCGGTCAGCTTGGAGCAGTCGCCCGTTTCGAGCTCGAGGTCACGGCGTCCGACCTCCGTACCGCGCGCGTCCCGCACGCGCAGGTTGGCGCGAAAGGTCGAGCCGTCGCGCAAGATCGTGCCCTCGATACCGCTCTCGGCGTCGTCGGCGAACGGCTCCCGGCCGAGGCGCAGCCGAACGGCCCCGGCCAGCGCCCGCTGATCGACGCAGCTTTCGGCCCCGTCGCCGCGCGCCCAGGACAGGCGAAACCGCGCATCCGTGCCGCCCTCCTCCGCGAACGAAGGACGCGAAAGCAAGACGACCAGGCACGCTGGCGCGAGGCCCGACGCCCACCGCAGCATCCCCACCCTGTACACGAAAACCAACGGGTGCGGCTCACTGTCCCGGCGCGACGGCGAAATCGGCTTCGCCGTCGATCGGCTTGCCCGCGGCGAACGCGTCCAGCACGGGTACGACTTCCGATTCGAACGCTTCGCCGCCCCAGTAGTAGCGGAGCGTGCCGCCGGCATCGAAGAGGAAGCTCGCGGGCAGCATGCCGGGCCAGCGCGGGTTCAGCCCGAGCTTGAACGGACCGAGCGGGCGGGCCGCGAGGTAGCTCTTCAGCGCGATGCCGTGCTCGGCCAGGAAGAGCTCCGCCTTCTCGCGATCGTCGAGCTCGTCCACCGAGACCAGGAGCACCTGGATGCCGCGCGGCGCGAAACGGCCGGCGAGGGTCTGGTGGAGCGGGAGCTCGCGCTTGCAGGGGCCGCACCAGCTCGCCCAGGCGCTCACGAGGGTGCCCTTGTTGCCGAGGGCGCGCACGCGCGCGAGGAGCTCTTCGGCGCTCACGACTTCGAGCGTCTGGCGAGGGGCTCGCGCACTCGCGACGGGCCAGCCGCTCGGACTCGCGGCTGCGCTCGCCACGGCCGCGGGCTCGGCCTCCGGCGCGGCGGGCTCGGCGGCGCCGGTGGACTCCGCCGGCATGGCGGTCGATTCGGGTTTCGCGTGCGAGCGCGAGGGGCGCGAGCAGGCGAGCGCGGTGAAGGCAGCGATCAGGGCGAGGCTGCCCGTCCCGCGGGCCTCAGCGAAACAGCGTCTTCTTGTAGTGGCTGAGCTCGGCAATCGAGTTTCTCACGTCGAACAGGGCGTCGTGCTCGTTGTCCTTGGGCTTGTCGAACACGGCGGTCGGGCCGTACCAGGTCTTGGCGAGGAGCTTCACGCTGCTCACGTCGATGGTGCGGTACGAGAGGTAGCCCGCGAGGCCCGGCATCCAGCGCATCACGAAGCGCTTGTCGTGTCCGATGCTGTTGCCGCAGAGCACGGCCGGATACGGACAGAAACCCGCGACGCGCTCGAGCAGGCGCTGCTCCGCGGCGCCGAGATCGATCTTCGATTTTCGCACCCGCTCGAGCAGACCGGACTTCTCGTGCATGTCGCGCACGAACGGCGTCATGCCCGCGAGCGCCGCTTCGGGCTGCCAGATGTCGACGCAGTATTCTTCGAGCACGGAGAGCTGGGCGTCGGTCACGACGAGCGCCGCCTGGATGATCACGTCGCGCTCGGGATGCAGGCCCGTCATCTCGAGATCGAGCCAGGCGAGGTTGCCCTCCGCCTGCACCCGCTTGACCGGAACCACGGGTGACGTCACTGCGCTTCTCCTCCCGCCGCCGTTCCCGGCAGCACGATGCGGGGTTTCTTGGGGTGCGGCCGGTAGAACAACAGCACGCGCCCGATGCTCTGCGCGAGCGCGGCGCGCGTCGCCTTGGCGAGCTCCTCGCCGAGGGCCTCGAGATCGAGGTCGCCCTCGCCGGCCACGCGCACCTTCACGAGCTCGTGCGTCAGAAGCGCACGGTCGAGCGCCTGCACGACCCCGGGCGTCACCCCCCCGACACCGATCTGTACGACTGGCTTTTTGTGGTGAGCGAGGGCTCTCAGGTGGCGGCGTTGCCGGCCGTCGAGGACGGGGGAGGGCATGGGGGTCGGAAAGGCTAATCTTGACCAGCAGGGCTCGCAACGGCGAAGGTTTGCCCGTCGTGCGTATTCTTTACGGCGTCGTCGGCGAGGGCATGGGTCACGCGACCCGCAGCCATGTCGTGCTCCAGCACCTGGCGCGCGCCGGGCACGAGATCCGCATCGTGGTCTCCGGGCGCGCTCACGCCTTTCTGGTCAAGCGCCTCGCGGGGTTTCCGAACGTCGCCATCGAAGAGATCCACGGGCTCACGCTGAGCTACTTCGGCAACGAGCTCGACCGCTCGCAGAGCGTCTACCAGAACCTGAAGGGCGCTCCGAAGGCGCTCAAGAAGAACATCGAGGTCTACCAGCGCGTCGCCGAATCCGGATTCGCGCCCGACGTCGTGATCAGCGACTTCGAGTCCTGGGCCGCGCTCTACGCGCGGCGCCACGGCGTGCCGGTGATCAGCATCGACAACATGCAGATCATCAACCGCTGCCAGCACGACAAGGAGCTCGTGCGCGCGAAGGGGTTCGACTTCGAGCTCGCGCGGCTGGCGGTGAAGATGAAGGTGCCGAAAGCGTACCACTACCTCGTCACGAGCTTCTTCTTCCCGCCCGTCCGCAAGAAGTACACCGCGCTCGTTCCGCCGATCCTGCGCCCCGAGGTCGTCGATCTCGTGTACGAGCCGCAGTCGCACGTGCTCGTGTACCAGACGCAGTCGACGAACCAGGCGCTCGTGCCCACGCTCAAGCGCCTGCCCTGGCGCTTTCGCGTGTACGGGCTCGGGCGCGAGGGCAGCGACGGCAACGTGACGCTCTGCCCGTTCTCGGAGACGAAGTTTCTCGACGATCTGCGCACCGCGCGGGCGGTCGTGTGCGGCGGCGGCTTTTCGCTCTTGGGGGAGGCCGTGAGTCTCGGGATTCCGACGCTGTCGATCCCGGTGATCGGGCAATTCGAGCAGGAGCTCAACGCGCGTTACCTCGACGCGCTCGGGTACGGCGCCTGGGCCCGGCGCTTCGAGGGCGGGCCGATCGCCACGTTCCTCGAGCGTTCGGACGAGTACCGGAAGGCGCTCGGCGGCGGCCTGCCCCGAGGCAACGGCATGCTGATGGCTTGCGTGGACGAGCTGCTCGCCCGGATCGCCCGCGGCGAGAAACGTCCGGTCGTGCTCGAGAGTCCGGCCATGGGCAAGTGGACGCCCGACGAATGAGCGGAACGTTCTGCCGATGACCTCCAGCGCTCCGCCCCGCCAGTATCGCTACTACGATCTCGTACTCGGCGCCTTCGTGTGCGTGCTGCTCTGCAGCAACCTGATCGGCGTCCGCAAGATCACGCACGTCAGCTGGGACGGCGCGGAGCTCTTCGCGTTCGGAGCGGGCAATCTTTTCTTCCCGATCGCCTACCTGTTCGGCGACGTGCTGACCGAGGTCTACGGCTACGCGCGCTCGCGCCGCGTCGTGTGGTGCGGCTTCGCGGCGCTGGCCTTCGCCGCCTTCCAGAGCGCGGTCGTCGTGAACCTGCCGGCGGCGAACGACTTCAAGGACCAGGCGCAGCTCGAGTGGGCGTTCGGCTCGACCTGGCGCATCGCGCTCGGCTCGCTCATCGCCTACTGCTGCGGCGAGTTCGTCAACTCCTACACCCTGGCCAAGCTGAAAATCCTGACCCAGGGCCGCCTGCTCTTCACGCGCACGATCGGCTCGACGATCGCCGGCGAAGCGGTCGACACCGTCATCTTCTACCCGCTCGCCTTCTACGGCGAACCGTGGATGCCGACCGACCTCCTGATCAAGGTCATGATCGCCAACTACTGCATCAAGGTCGGCTGGGAGGTCGTCGCGACCCCG
>DASXWF010000947.1:0-4877 GCA_036503835.1 Polyangiaceae bacterium
CGCGATCCCGATAGCGCGTCGTTTGCACGTCGGAGCCGAGCTTCACCACCACCTCCGCCAGACGACCTGCCGGGTCGCGTGCGAAACGGGTGGAGCGCGCAAGGCCGAGGCCGTCCTGACGGTGCAGCGCCTCCGCGACCACCACGGACGAGACGCCGCGCGCGGGCTTCGCTCGCTCGAGGCGGCGCTCGAGACCGTGGTAGCGCTCCGCGACCAGCAGGCCGTGGTCCGACCCGTACTCGAACGAGGTACCTTCGCCGGCGGCGTCCAGCGACAGGAGCCGGCCGGCCCGGGAAAGCGTCCGATCCACGCGATAGCGCTCGTCGGGGCGGCTCTCGGGCGTGTACGGCCCGAGCGTTCCGACCTCCCGTCCCGTCTCGGCGTCGTAGATCAGCGCGGTGGAAGCGGTGCGCGTGCCGTGCGCGTCGACCGAGAGCGTCTCGCTCGGACGAGATCCGTCGAAAACGTTCTCGGTGCGAGTGCCGTCGGGACGCAGCGTGGCCCAGAGCCGTCCGCGCGCGTCGGTGAACGTGGTGCTGGTCCGCCCCTGGGCGTTGGTCGCGGCGACCGTGCGGACGTGCTCGACTTCCACCGAGGGTGCGCCAGTGAGCCGAAGTTTCGGCAGAACGCCATAGGTGTAGGTCGTGAAATCGGGTCCATTGCCTTCCTGGTAGACGATGCGCCCCCGGTAGTCGTACCGGGTTTCACGCTCGTAGCCTTCGGCATCGGTGTGCAGCCGGAGGCGATCGGCCGCGTCGTACGTGTAGTGCTCCACGTGCCCGGCGGGATCGGTCACCGAGCTCAGACGGCCCCAGGCGTCGTAGGAGTACGAGGTGGACGCGCGCTCGCTCCCCGCCGTCTTCGTCTCGACCAGCACGCGCTCGGAAACGCCGTCGTACTGCAGGCGCAGCACGTCCTGCGACGGCTCCCCCGTCGTGATCGACTCCACTCGCCCGAGCGCGTCGTACGTGCGGGCGTTGACCACGCCGTCGCGCACCTCGCGCACGACCCGACCTGCCTCGTCGTACTTGAAACTGGCTACGGTGTAGCCGCCGAGCGTTTCCTCCTCGAGCGCGCCGTTCAAGAGGTACGAGTACGAGCGCTCGACCCCGTCTGCGTCGGTCTCGCTGACGACCTGGCCGCGGCCGTTGTGGCGGTAGCGGGTCGTACCGCTGTCCGGTGCGGTCGTGGCGACGACGCGCCCTGACGCGTCGGTGACCGTGACCCACTCGCCGGCGAACGTGCCGTCGTTCACCTGCGAGCGCACCTCGCTTCGGCCCGATGCGCCCGCGTAGTCAATCGTCTTTCGGATGCCGTAGCTGTCCGACTCGAGCACCGTGCGCCCGAGGCCGTCTACAGTCGTATTCGTCCAGGCGCCGGTGTCGTCCGTGATTCGAACCCAGGGACGCTGCTCGGCGTCCCGGCCGTAGCTCCATGCGCGGCTGACTACGCGCTGCACGCCCGAACTGCTGGATTGCTCCTCGGTGAGCGGGCGGCCGACGCCGTCGTAGCTGTACTCCACACGCGTTCCGTCCGCCCGCGCCTTCCACACGAGGCGGCCGACCGCGTCGTACCGGGCTTGCTCCGAACGCGTGCAAGAAGCCCCGGGGCGTCCGGACCTATCGAGGCAACTTCCCATCTCGACCGTGCGCGTGCGGGAGGGCCGTCCGAACGGATCGTGCTCGATGGCGATCGCCACACCGTCCGGCCCGGTAGAGCTCGTGATCCAACCCGCCGCATTTTGCTCGCTCGACTCGACCATCCGATCGGCCCGCCGCTTCTCGTGGCGCAGCGTCGACGTCCGCCGGATCGACGTGACGCCCAGCGCATCCTTGGACTCCTCCAGGCTCGGCGCGAAGAACGTGCGCTCGGTCACCCACGCCGGCCGCCCCCCGGTAACGGGCGCCGGCGAGACCAAAACGATCTCGCGACCGGCGCCATCGCGCGCAACGCGTTCGAACACCGGCTGCTCCCCGCTCGCGTAATGGGGCGCCGAGGTGCCCATGACTTTGCCGTCGGTGCCGTAGGCGGTCAGGCGGGATACCGCGCTGCCCGGCGCGCACCCGCAGCCGAGCGCAGGCAGGTTACCGACCGGAGCCTTCGGCGTGCGGGCGCCGGGCAGAGGTGGGACGACGGCGTTCTCTTGCCAGCAGGTGTCGCGGCGCGTCTCGCGGCCGAAATCGTCGAGGTGCACCACTACGCGCTTGCCGGCCTCATCGGTCGTGCAGAAGCGAGGCGCCGACTCGTCGTCGAGCAGCGGGTCGTTCCAGTAAGTCCGGGTGAGCTTCGCCGGCTCTCCCGCGCCCGGCTCGTCGAGCCGCGTCTCCACGCGGCCGAAGCCGTCGTAGGTCATGCTCGTCGTGCGAGCGAGCCAGGTCTCGCGTGAAAGACGGCAGAGGGAGTCGCGCCGAAGCTCTCTCCGGCGCCCGAGCGGATCGACGAGCGTTCGATCGCCGCAGGCGTCCTCGGCCAGCCAGCGCGTCGTCGCGCCCGCGGCGTCCGTATGAGCTCGCAGATCGCCGTTCTCGAACCAGGAATAGCGCTCGCTGACGCAAGCTCCGGGGTCGGAGCCGCAGCGCTGCACCTCCGCCGGCCGATCGAAACCCTGCGCAGCGAACGCCGCCACGGTTCGCGCCCGAATCGCGGCGCCCGACGCGTCGACGGTCGCCTGCGATCGCAGGCGATGAGCCCCCGGATGATCGGGATGCTCTTCCCAGTCGTAGCGGGTGACGAGGTCGTCGCCCGTCGTGCTCAGGTCGCGCCAGGCCACTTCTTCGATTGGCTTCAGCGTGTCGTGGTCGAAGGCGCGGTCCACGACGTATGCGGTCGTGTCGACCTTCGCCATCGCGGGCGGCCGATGGCTCAGATATCCCGTACCGAGCAGCGGCGCCGGGGGGGCCGCCGCGTTCTGGGGCAGCGGCTTGCGCCAATCGACGCTCTGGACGCTCGGTGTCAGCCGGCCGAGCACGAACTTGCCGTCGGGGCTGTTCGTCTGCTCGAGATTCGAGAGCTGGATCGACGTGACTGCGGCGACGTCGCCCCAGGCCACCGCGGCGAGCTGAAACGGAGCGTCGTCGCCCTCGAAGCTCGGCGCGTCGGGAGGATGCCGCCAGAGGCCGGAGGCGGCCAGGATGCTCGACTTCGAAGGCTTTCGCGAGACCGAGCGATCGAGCCCGAAGCAATGATGAATCAGGTCGCCGACGCTCTCGCTGCTCTGCAGCGCGAGCTCGTAGTCGCACTGGCGAATCAAGGGATTGTACGCGGGCGCGTCACTGTCCGGCAGCAGCTCGAGCTCTAGCGCCTTGCCGCTCACCGTTCGGCCGTGGACGAACACCGTCAGCCGTTCGAGCTCCCCGCTGGTGCGGTAGCGCGCGGAATAGAGAGGGAGCCCGCTCAGAGCGGGGACCGTGTTGTAGGCGAAAGCATCGACGCCGCCGCGGGGATTCTTGCGTTCGATCAAGCCGAAGCCGGTGAACCCCGCGTGTCGCGACAGAGCGCCGCGCCCGTAGCGAAGCTGGACCTCGCCCTCCGAGCCGACGACCCGCTCCAGAACCTCGACGTTGTTGGGCAGGTCCGGGTTGTCGTGCAGCGCGCTGCCGGAGAACCCCCAGCCGAGCGACGTCGTTCCGCCCCACTCGTTCTTGCTGCTCGTGATGCGACCGCGCGAATGCGTGCGCCGGTTCTCGGCGTAGGTCACGCAGAACGTCGTGTTGCAGTCGGTCTGCGCCGGATCCGTGGCGGCCTCGACGGTCAGTCGCTCGGCGAAACCGTCACCGTCGAAGTCGGCGAACACGGGCACCACCGACTTTTCGAAGCAAACGTCCCCGCCGCCTGTGTAGTCGACGCCCAACGCGTAGTCGTTCGGGACGTCGATCGCGTAGCCGTGCTGCTGAGTGCCGTTCAACCGGGTCTCGTACTCGAAATGGATGTCTTCCCGTGCAAACGCGAACCCCTCATGAAGCCCGCGGAACCGCGAAGCCCACATCGACATGCTTCCGCCGGCCGCAGCTCGGGAGGCCAAGAGCTCCGGGTAGCCCGAGCGGTCGAGGTCCTGCAGCGCAAAGGTCGTGACCCAGGTCCGGTTTCGCGTATCCGCCTCGCCCGGAAGCTCCAGCAGCGCCGGAGGACCCGCGCTCAGCCCCGAGCGGATGAAGTAGCCGTAGCCGTCGCCGAACCAGATCTCCGAGTACAGGGACTCGACGTCCGGATGGAAGCGACACAGGAGCGCGTTGTTCTCGCAATCGGGGTGCTCTTCCCAGCGCGCGAAGAGGCTCACCGCGATGTCCACGAGCCCGTCCCCGTTCACGTCGCCAAAGCGTATCTGGCTCCTCAAGTACTCGTCGGCGCTGGTTTCCCAGTCGGGATTGACGTGCAACGGAGGAACGACGTCCCCCAGCTCGTCCTTCAACGTCGCGACGGGTAGGTCCAGCGCGAGCGGGTCACTCAAGAGGAGCTGGGCGCCGAAGTTCGGCCCCACCAGCCGGATCGGGAACCAGCGCATCCGAGCGGGTTCGATCAGATCCCCGACGCCGTCACCGTTGACGTCGGCGAAGAAGCCCCGATCCAAAGCCCCGCCGATGCCGGGCTCGAACAGCGCGACCCGGCTCTCGAGGCGACCCGCGTAGGGGTCGTACTGCAGCATGTGAATCGAGTCCTCGTCTTCGCTCCACAAGAGCTCCACCCAGCCGTCCCTGTCCAAGTCGACGAACGCATGCCCGCGCTGGTCGTGAAAGTGGTCGCCGTCGAGGTGCTCGGCGATGCTCGACGCCCAGGCGCTGGAGCGAAGCGTGGAAACGAACACGCCGTTGGAGCGCGACTCTCGAGCCTGGACGTTCACCGAACAGGTCGAGCCTCCGGGGGCGCACGTGACGCGCAGC
>DASXWF010000948.1:0-3122 GCA_036503835.1 Polyangiaceae bacterium
CATGATACCCGACCTCGTTGGCCTTTTTGATGTCCTAGCTCGCCCTTTCCCGGACCGCGAAATGCTCGTCTTCAGCGGTGCAGACGTTCCTGGCTCTCCCCATCGCATCGCAAAGACCGCAGATGGCCAGCCTGCCTTGCTACTTGCCACTGGAGGGGAGAAATGCAAATCCTCGCCCTGCACCGTGCTGACAAGGTGAGCAGGACCGGCGACCGTGCGGCCATGGAAGCAACGGAGCTGAAGAGACTGCTGGGAAAGGCTCGCACGGACAATCGTGGCAGCTATCCGGTGAAGCTGCGGGATGCGGTGGTTGCATACGCAGCCCGGAGGCGAGCGCAGAAGGCGAGCCGCGAGGTAGTAGCCGCTGAGTTGGGGATGAGCGCCGCGACGCTGTCGTACTGGTGCGCGCCGGCGCGAACACGGGGCACGCTTGAGCCGGTGACAATCGTGGCGCGGCCGGAGCCGGTGCGTGAAGTTGTCGTCGAGTGCGGGCCTCTACGAGTTCGTGGTCTGGATGTGGTCTCGGTGGCGGAGCTTCTGCGGAGGCTTGCGTGATCGGTCTGCCTCGCGGCGTCAGCGTGTACGCGTTCGACGCGCCGTGCGACATGCGCAAGTCGTTCGACACGCTGACAGCGCTCGTGGTCGAGCACATGAAGCACGACGTGCTAGCTGGCGACGTGTACCTTTTCGTGAGCCGGGATCGGAAGCGCGCCAAGGCGCTGTACTTCGACGGGACAGGCATGTGCTTGCTCGCGAAGCGGCTCGAGAAGGGCCAGTTCAGCGCGGCGTGGAAGCGCGCGAAGAGCAAACGCGGATTCGAGATGACGCTGAGCGAGTTGGCGCTGTTCATCGAGGGGAGCGAGGTGGCAGCTCGCGTGGCGCTGAGCCCCAACCTGCTGAAGAGAGCCGATCTGCGCCCGAAGTTTCCCGGCGACGACACGCTGGAGTCTTGACGCACGAGATCTTGGTCGGCTACATCCGCGGTGCGTGGCGCGCGGTATTGACGACCTCGACGAGTCCCAGGTGCGGCAGGCAGCAAAGCTGCTGGAGCGGGAAAACGAGCGGCTCGTTCGGCGCGTGCTCGAGCTCGAACAAACGTTGAGCACGGTTCAGGGGCGCAGCATCTCCCAGATGGAGCTGCTGGCTGACCTCGAGCACATGCTGGCGGTTCGCAACAAGAAGATGTTCGGCGACTCGAGCGAGAAGCGCGGGACGCAGAAAGCATCGGAGGAGGAGAAGAAGCCGCAGACCGGTCACGGCCCGCGCGAGCAGGCCGAGCTGGCACATGTCGAACGCGTTCATGAACTCGATGATGCCGACAAGGTATGCACGAGCTGCGGTGGCGCGCTGACCGAGATGGCTGGCCAGTTCGAGGAGTCGGAGGAGATCGACACGCTCGAGCGCCAATTCGTGGTCGTGCACCACAAGCGCAAGAAGTACCGCTGCGCCTGCGGCGGCTGTGTCGAGACCGCGCTTGGCCCGGAGAAGCTCATCCCCGGCGGCCGCTACTCGATCGACTTCGCCGTGAGCGTGGCGATTGCCAAATACGCGGATCATCTACCGCTCGAGAGGCAGGTGCGCGTGATGAAGCGTCAAGGCCTCACCGTGGACTCGCAGACGCTGTGGGACCAGCTGAACGCGCTGGCCAAGTGGCTTGCGCCGGCTCACGAGGCGCTGCACGAGCACGTTCTCTCGCAGCCGGTCATCGGCGCCGATGAAACATTCTGGCGGCTCATGGAAAACGGCGGCGACAACAAGCGCTGGCAGACCTGGGCAATCGTTGCGCCTGATGCCGTCAGTTACCGCATTCGCGACAGCCGTTCCGCTGATGCCGCCGATGATGTGCTCGGTGCCTACGCCGGCACAGTGCTTTGCGACGGCTATGCCGCGTACGAGTCGTTGAGGAAGCGCGCCGGGAAGTTCCAGCTGGCACACTGTTGGGCGCACGTACGGCGCAAATTCATCGAAGCCGAAGAGGTGGCGCCTGGCCCGTGCGCTGAGGTGCTCGATTTGATCGGCGAGCTCTACGAGGTCGAACGTGGCTGTCAGAGTGATGCTGAGCGCGCGGTTGCCAGGCGAGAGCGCTCCAGCGCGCTGGTACGCCAGATTCAGAGCTGGGCACTCCGACAGCGAGCACTGCCACAGAGCCCGCTTGGCAAGGCCATCGCATACATGGGCGGCCTTTGGACCGGGTTGCAGCGTTTCATCGACGACCCCAGGCTGGCCTTGGACAACAACGCCACCGAGCGCGTACTCCGTGGCGTGGTGCTCGGACGCAAGAACCATTATGGGTCTCGCTCCGAGCGCGGCACTGAGGTCGCGGCCCTGTTCTACAGTCTTATAGAGAGTGCGAAACTGGCCGGCGTCGAGCCCGACGGCTATCTCCGAACCGCCGCGCGAATGGCGATCCGGCAGCAGCAAATCCGGCTCCCTCACGAGGTTGCTTCGACATGACTAAGGAGCCCAGTAGCGCAGAGCCCCGAGCGCGCTTCAAAGCGCACGGCACCTTCTTCGTACCTTCCCGGGGCGAGTTCGTGGTTTGGGGAACGGCGCTGAGCGGCGACCTTCGGCCCGGAATGCTGCTCGCCCTGCAGTTGGGAAACCTGTCGGTGACGAGTACCATCGAAGCCGTCGACGTCGTGGAAATCGATGGCGAGCCGTTCACCGCCGTCAGAATCGACACTCAGGATCCCGACGTTCTCGAGTTCTGGCGCGCCATGCGGGTCGGTGTGGGCGGCGAGGAGATGTTGGCGTTCGAAGGCTAGGCAGCAAGATCCCGTCGTCGCCAAGACGTGGCGCGGCGAGGACTTACCGATGGTCGAGTGATCCGCTACTCGGCCCATGCCACGATCCGTTCCGCGATCGGGGCCAACCAGCTCCACGGGTCGCCCCGGAGACCAGCGGTCGATCAGCGCGAGCGCGCAAAGTCGAACGGCCCGGCAGTCGGGGACGGCGCATAACCGCGAAGCCAGGGTGCGACGACGTGACGTCCGCGACGGCCGAGCTCGGCAAGGAAGGGCCTCGCGGTCGGCGGATGGTCCGGGAAGCCGTGCAAGAAGAGCGTGGGTTGACCAGCGGGATCACCACCCTGCAGCGCGTGGAAGGTGCCGTGTGGCAGGTCG
>DASXWF010000949.1:0-2380 GCA_036503835.1 Polyangiaceae bacterium
GGCGCGGTTCGGGCGGAGATAGCGGCGCGAGCGGTGTCGGTCCGAGCGGCGGGCACGCTGGGGTTTCGGCCGGCACCGCTGGTGCGCCGGCCGGAGGTCGCGGCGGGAGTGGCGGCGCATCCGCGGGGACCACGGGCGGCAGTACGATCGGCGGTGCTTCGAGCGGTGAGGGGAGTGGTGCATCCGCGGGGAGGGCGGGAAGTGCGGCGTCCGGAGCGGACTCCGCCGGAGGTACGTCGCCCGCGGGCGGAGCGGCGGGTGATGGAATCGGCGGCGACGGGGCAACGGCCGGTACCGCGGCAACCGGCGGCGCCGGCGCAGCGGGTGGAGCGGGAGCAACGGGCGGATCGAGCGGAGGAGCCGCGTCCGGTGGAAGCGGCGGCTCGGGCGGCGGGACCCCCGACATTTGCACGTTCGAGATCAGTGACACCCTGAGCGCGGACATCCCCACGGTGGGCGTGATCGACTGGTCCACGGACTTGGCCGGGATGACCGAGGCTCGGATCGAGTTTTCCCTGGATGATCCCGAAGAAGACGAGCTGAACGCCGGCAGCGGCGGCCCCATTTCCGCGAGTGAATCCCGTGCCCTGCTGCTCGGGCTCAAGGCGGGCCGCAGCTACACGTACCGCATCGTCGCGACCGCCGGCGAGACGGTGTGTGTCAGCTCGAACCGCTCGTTCACGGCGGGAACGGCTCCCGCGCCTCCTGTCGTCACACGGGTCACGGGCGACGGCGCCGCGTCCCGAAGCGCGGGCTTCATCGTCACCTGCTCCTACAGTGGCACCTCCGCCATGATCATCGACACGGACGGCGACGTCGTGTGGTGGACGGACGTCCCTTTCACGTGCAGCCGAGCGCACATGGATTGGGACGGCGAGTACCTCTGGATGCTCAAGGCCAATCCAACCTTCGACGACCTCGGCGAGGTGCGCCGCGTGCGGATGGACGGAAGCGGAGCCGAAACCATCACCGGGCTCGCCGGCAGCCACCACGACTTTGCAGTGCTTCCGGGCGGAACGACCGCCTTTTTGGTCTGGGCGGACGAAGACACCCTGTCGAGCGATCTGGTCGAGCGCTCAGCGGAGGGCACGCTGCGTACCGTGGCCAGATTGGATGGCGCCACCTTGGGCACCAGCAACAATCTCGACTTTCACGCCAACGCGCTCCGTTATTACCTCGGAGACGACAGCTACACGGTGAGCGATCTCGGGGCGCAGGGGATCTTCGAGCTGAATCGCCAGGGCCAGCGACTGTGGCGCTCCCCCATGTCGCTCCCGGGCGTTCACGGTCATCAGCTGCTCGCGAACGGAAACCTGCTGTACTTCGAGGCGCACAACGGCAACTCGACGCCGCTTTTCGACCCGTCACCCGTGCACGAATACAGCTTCTCCGGGGACACCGAGACTCTCGTGTGGTCGTACCTGGACGAAGGCAGAAGCGTCACCCTGGGTGACGTGCAACGACTACCGAACGGCAACACGCTCGTGACCTACTCGACGGACGGCTCGATTCACGAGATCACGCCTGCCAAAGCGCTCGTGCAAAGCCTCGAGGATGCCGGGCAGCTGGGCTACAGCACCTTCCGCGAGACGTTGTACGGGCCGCCTCAGTAGACCCCGTCCGCAATGTACGAAACTGGGCGAAGCGGCCCGCGCGGGACTACGTGGAGTGCCCCGACTCGGGACGCGCGCGCCAGGCGGCGACCTTGGGGTGGGAAAGCACGCTCTGATAGAGCGTTTCGAGCTTGGGGAACGCATCGAGCACGTTCGCGGGGATGTGATCCAGGACTCCACTCTTGAGCCAGCCCGCGACGACGAAGAGCTTCACGTCCGCGACGCTGATCGCAGAGCCGGCCGCGAAAGGACCGACGATCTGCTTTTCGAGGCTCGCGCCCCAGGCCTTGATGGGACCGTCCGCGAGCTCCGCGCGCTTTTTCGCGAGCTCTTCCTTGTCCTTGATGTCGAAGGTCCCGCTGATCAGCAGGCGGATGTGCTCTGCTGCCGCCATCAACGAATCGAGCCGCAGCGTTTCCCAGTCGTCCTGGGGGAAGAGGCCGTAGCGCCGGCCGATGTAGCCGAGGATCGCGTTCGACTGGCTGACGGGCGGCTTGCCTTCGATCTCGAAGATGGGAAGCCCTCCGAACGGGGTCGTGGCTTTGAGCGCGGGCCACTCCTCGCGTGCGAGGCGCCTGTCCTCGAAATCGACTCCGGCTAGAACGAGTGCGAGGCGGCATTCTTCGCCCCGGCTCCTCGGTGAGTCGAAATACGTGAGTCGTGGTTTCGTCATGTCACGGAGCCTAGGGCCGCCCAGCGGGCGCTGCCAGCCGGATCCATTCGATGGTGCTCTCGGGGGCGTCGCCTTGACCGGGAGGCGGGTCCTC
>DASXWF010000950.1:0-2800 GCA_036503835.1 Polyangiaceae bacterium
CTCGAGGTGCTCGAGATGAACGGCCAGTACCAGGTCTTCCTCTCGTCCGGGGCCTTCCTCGCGGCGTCGCCGACCGTGCAGATCGACACCAAGTGGCAGGGCGGCCGCGGCTTCTTCAGCGGCGCCGGCCTGTTCCTGCTCTCCGCCACGGGCTACGGCCCGCTGTTCTTCAGCGCGTACGGCGGCATCCACGCGGTCGACGTCGGCCCGCAGGGCTACGTCTGCGACACGGGCCACGTGGTCGGCTTTACGGGCGGGCTCAACTACCAGGTCACCAAGCTCGGCGGCCTGAAAAACCTGTTCTTCTCCGGCGAAGGCCTGGTCTGTCGCTTCCAGGGCCAGGGGCGGCTCTGGATCTCGACGCGGAACCCGGGCTCGCTCGTGAGTTTCCTCCAGCCCTTCCGGCCGGTACGAGGTTGACGATTGCAGGTCGCTCCGACGGTCGCGTGGAATCGGACTTGTGGCCTCGAGGGAATCGTTAGCTGGACAGAGGCCGCCAAGACATCCAGGGAGACGCCAGGGCCCGCCAGAGGATTTGGGGGTTGGTTATTTTCCCAGCGTGCCGAACCAGAGCAACGCAGACGACCGCTAACTCGCGTTTGCGTACGGAGCGCGACGATGGGCCATCGGCGCGCCCCGCCGCCGATCAAACCCAAAAAATTCCGATGGCGGGCCATCGCGTCCTTCTGGCGTCTTGGCGGCAGAAAAACGCTGGCGGCCACTCGACGAAGTTCAGAAAGTTCACAACATCTTGCCGATTTCGGCGATGCTGCCGGTAAGGGCGCATGACGACGAACGACGCTAAGCGGCAGGCGCTGGGACTCGTCCAGAGCGCCGTGCTCGGGATCGCGATGGTGGCGGGGCTCGGGCTGATCGGCAACGCGCTCGTGGACGCGGTGCGCATCCGGCAGAAGGAGCAGCGCATCACGGTGACGGGGTCGGCGACGCGGCGCATTCGCTCGGATTTCATCGTCTGGGAAGCGACGGTGCGGTCGCAGGATCCGGCGCTCACCGCCGCTTACAAGAAGCTCGCGACGGACGTGCCCGTGGTCGTGGACTTCGTGAAGGCGCACGGCATCAAGCCGGAGGACATCACCGTGCTCTCGACGAGCGTGCAGGAAGTGCACCCGCGCAACGAGCAGGGCATGGAGCGCCCGGAGGTCGTCGCCGCCTACATCACCGAGCAGGTCGTGAAGGTGAAATCGGCCGAGATTCCCAAGGTGGAGCAGGTCTCGCGCGAAGCGACGCAGCTCATCGATCGCGGGATCTACATTCACTCGGACGCGCCGCTCTACATCTACACGAAGCTCGCGGAGCTCAAGATCAAGATGCTCGCGGAAGCATCGGCGGACGCCAAGCTCCGCGCCGAGCAGATCGCGATCAATACCGGCTCGCGCCTCGCCGGACTGCTCAACGCGCGCATGGGCGTGTTGCAGGTCAATCCCGAGTTCTCGACCGAGGTCTCCTGGGACGGGAACAACGACAAGACCACGCTCGACAAGGACGTGCTCGCGATCGTGACGGCTTCGTTCGCGGTGCGCTGAGCGCGCTCGTCCTCGCGTCGCCCGCTATTCGGGAGTGGTCCCGCCGACGTACGGAAGGTTTTGCAGCGGCGGCGGCGGGTTCTGCGGAGCGGGGTGCGCCGGGTGCGGCGGCGGCAGACCCGCGTCGCGCACGCAGTAGGCCAGCTTGCGCTGATCGCGCACGCAGTGGTCGCCGGCTTCGCAGCGTGGCAGGCACTCCCCGAGCTCGCAGAGCCCGCTCTCCTGGTCGCACAGATAGCCGGGACTGCATCGCCCCCAACAATCCTTGGTGGCCGCGCGATGAATGCCGGTCGCGGCGACGGCGATGCCCGTGCCGACCGCGGCTTGCGCGTACTTGTCCTGGTTGGAGGAGCCGCAGCTCGTCGGCAGAAGGGCGACGAGCACGGCGACGGTACGCGCGAACCCAGGGCTCACGCTTTCGATCAATAGACCCCGACGTAGTGGATGGCAAACGCGAAGTCGGTGATGGCGTCCGGGACGACGGTGACCTGGATCTGCGTGACCTGACCCCAGTCGGGGACCGCGAGCTCGGAGTGGTCGAGAGCCGACAGGTACAGGAAGGGGATGTCGTACGAGGTGACGTCGCCGTCGGGGGTCAGGACGATACCGAAGTAGCCGTCGCCGACCGTGCGCAGCTGGAGCACCAGCTGATGCGTGCTCTCGATTTCGATGTGAATGCCGCTGTAGCCCTCGAGCGAGTAGGGGCCGCCGCCCTCGGTGCCGTCGGCGTTCAGGATCACGAACAGGCCGGCATAGTCGCTGGTCGTGGCCTCGCCCCCGCCGATCATCCAGGCCGCACAGCTGTGATCCACCCAGCTCGAGCCGGGATCGCCGAAGTCGGCCTCGTACGTGATGAGCTCGCTCGAGAACGACCCCCAGAGGCCCGAGCGTCCCTCGATTTCCGGGATCTCCTCGTCGCACGCGACGAAGTCGTCGATGGCGACGCGGGGCACGCACGCTTCGTTCTGGTCGCACGCTTCGGAGGCAGTGCAGCCGCAGGGGTCGGTGCCGCCCGTGCCGGCGCTCGAGCCTCCGCTGCTCGAGCCCGAACCAGCGTCTCCCGAGCCGCCGGCGCCCGTGCCGGCGACCGGACCGGTCGCGCCGGAGCCTCCTCCGACATTGCCGGTGCCGCCGTCCGAGCTCGAGGTGCCGCCCGTGGGAGGGTTCGCGTCCCCTCCGGTTCCAGGGTTCGTCGCGCCCGTGTTCCCCGAACCGCCCGCTCCCGGATCTCCGCCGGTTCCACCGGTCGACGGCAG
>DASXWF010000951.1:0-9605 GCA_036503835.1 Polyangiaceae bacterium
CCTGCGCGCTCGAGCGCTCGCTCGACGAGGTAGGACGCGACGCGCGGCTGCCCTTGCTCGGCCGTGAACGGGACCCACGGCGTCGCGCCCAGGCGCAGCACCCCGCTACCGCCGCCCGAACCCGACGCTGCAGGCGACGAGGGTCCCCCGCAGCCGAGCAGCAAGAGAAGGACGGGGACGAACCGGATCACGGATTGCCAGAATCGCTTCGACACGCTCAGCGTTCTAAGCGACACGGCGCGAACTTTCAAACCATCCCCTCCGCCTTACGGTAGACTGGTACAGCGCAGACGAGATAAGGTCCACTTTCGGAGCGGCGCTGCACTGGGGCGGACGCGAAGCGGACGCGGGTCTGGGGCGGAAGCCCCAGCGGAAAAGATTGGGGCACGCCCTGCGAAGCAGGGCCAACCATCGCTTGCGATGGTTGCGCGTAACTCATACGCGGTGCACTAGTAAGAGGAATGGGACTACTGGCAGCCATCTGCGCCGCGCTCGTCGTGCTGGTCGGTGCACCGGCAGCGATCGGCCTGGGAGCTCTCTTGGGCTGGCGGATCAGCGAGGGACGGCCGCGCGTTCTTCGCCTGGTTCTGGCGTGGCTCTGCGGCGCGGTGGCCTCGTATTCCTTCGCGATGCTGTGGTTCGCTCCGCCGCTTTTCGCCGCGGGCAACCCCGAGCCGACGACCCAAGTCGATCCCATCTCCGGGGGACCGGCCGAGCTCGCAGGCGTCCAGAACGGCGATCGCGTCGTGAAGGCCAACGGGAAGAGGGTCGAAACCTGGGACGAGACCCGCGACACCCTGAAGGCCAATCCTGCCACGGATGCAGACGAGCTCGAGGTCGACCGCAACGGAAAGCTTGTCACGATCCGCGTCACACCGGTGAACGGTGCCATCGGGATCAGCCCACGAACGAAAAGCGGACCGACTTCAGTGGTCCGCACCAGTACGGGAATTCTGCTCGCTCCGCTGACGGTCGTACAGGCGACGTTCCGTGCCGTGTCCGGGCCGCGCACTCTCTCCGGTCCCGTCGGAGTCGTGTCGACGAGCGTCTGGCCCTGGTCGCTGGTTTTCGTCTCGGCGGGGACGTGGTCGAGCCTCTTGGGCTGCTTGCTCGTGGGCGTATCGATCCTCGTGCTCCCGATCGCGATTCGGATGCTCGAACGGCGGGCTGCGAAGCAAGCGAATCCCCCCGCGTAGTCGGGCACCGCCTACGGCCCGACCTCGATCTCGTAACGCTTGACCCAGGTGGTCCCGGAGCCGCCGGCGATCTCGTTGCCGAACTCGATGCTGGCCACGCGCTCCTCCTCCTTGACGAGCTTGGCGGCGACGAGGTGGCGCAGGAACGCGTCGATGGACAGCGTTCCCTTGTGCACGACGCGGGGACTCTTGAACGAGAGCAGCATCCACCCCTTGCCGTTCGCGTCCACCCCCATCTTGTCTTCTTTCCAGAGCTCGTAAGTGACGCCGTCGATCGTCGGCGTGCCGACCACCTTGCCCGCGGGATTGGTCGTACCCGTGTAGTCCAACCAGAACATCACCTCCGTCGTGATGAGCTTCGGGTCGGCGAGCTGCGACCACTCCGCATTCTCGATCAGCCAGATTTCGGGCGCGAGGTTGTAGCTGCCGGTGGCCTCGGTCTCGACCTCGTAGTGCAAGGCGAGCTTTCGGACGTCGCCCACGCGCATCGGAATGCGCGGATCGCTCGACTTGCCCCCCGACCACGGCTTCCAGCCGAAGATGATTTCCGGATACGCGAAGATGCTCGGGTCGTTCCCGGGCCAGTTCCAGGTCCAGCCGACCTCGGTCTTACCGCCAGCGTCGCGCGTCAGTACGCACTGCTCCCACTTCCCCTGCGCCTTTTTGCTTCCCCAGGTGTCGTTCTCGTATTTGTAGGGGCCGACCTCCAGCAAGTACCAGGGTTCGCAGCGGGCCGTGACGCCCGGCAACGTCCTGCCGGGGGCGTGCCAGGGCTCGGGCGCGGGGGGCGCGCCGCTCTTCGGTACCGCGGCGGCGTCGATTGCGCCCGGTGCTGCCTGCGGCACCGGCTCGGGACCGGTCGAACGCGGGGCTCCACAGGCGACCAGCGAGAGGACGACGCAAAGCGGCCAGGACGGGGATGACTGGGTCATGACATTCACAAGATGGCGGGCGGCGCGGGTGCCGATCGGCAAATCGTGACTATATGGGGCGCGTGCGCATCGCAACCTGGAACGTCAATTCCCTGAGGGCCCGGCTCGAGAAGGTGTTCTGGTGGCTCGAGCGGGCGCAGCCGGAGGTGCTCCTGATGCAGGAGACGAAGCTCACGGACGAGGACGCCCCCCACGAGGAGTTCGCGCGGCAGGGCTACGAGCTCGCGCACCACGGCGAGGGGCGCTGGAACGGCGTCGCCATCGCGACCCGGGTCGGCTTCGGCGAGGTGATCACGAACTTCGGCGAGCCGCTCGCCCCGTCGAAGACGGAGGCGGCTGGCGACGACGAGCCGTTCGCCGAGGCGCGCATGATCTCGGCGGTGTGCGGCGGCGTGCGCGTGACGAGCCTCTACGCGCCGAACGGCCGCAGCGTGGGCTCGCCGTTCTATCGCGCCAAGCTCGTCTGGTTCGGACGCCTCGCGCGCTGGCTGCGTGAGACGCGGAGCCAGGGCGAGCCGCTCGTCCTGGGCGGCGATTTCAACGTCGCACCGACGGACGCCGACGTATGGGACGCGAACGAGTGCCACGGCGGCACACACGTCTCACCGGAAGAGCGCGCGGCGTTCGGCGAGCTGCTCGGTTGGGGGCTGGTCGACGCTTACCGCGTGCATCATCCCGAGCCCAACCGGTACACCTGGTGGGACTACCGCGCCGGCTGTTTTCACAAGAATCTCGGCATGCGCATCGATCACCTGCTCGTCACGGCGCCGCTCGGCGAGCGCCTCGTGGCGACCGAGATCGATCGCGAGGCGCGCAAGGGCAAACCGACCCCCTCCGATCACACGCCGCTCGTCGCGGACTTCGACGCCGCGGGCCGTCCGTTCGACGCCGGCTGGTCGGGAGCGGACGCGCGCATCGCCGCCCGACGCGGCTAGCCGCGCCTCGGAGCCCTCCGCCTCAAAGGCCGTAGTCGCGCACGCGCTTCTTGGGCGGCGCGGGGGCTCGCACGGCGGGGCGCTTCTTCGGCTGACTGCTCGCCGACGCCTGCGGCAGCGCCGCGAGCGGGACCGGCACGACTTCCGGGGCGGTCGGGCTCGGAGCGGAGCTCGGTGGCGGCAGGGGCAGCGCGGCAGCGGACACGAGCTCGGAAGCAGCCTGCGCCGGCACGCCGGTCGAGTCACCGCGTCGAGCCAAGAGCAGGAGCAACACCGTCACGACCAGGACGCCCGCCGCCGCCAGCCCCGCCTTGATGGGCGGAGTCAGCGTGAGCCAGAGCCGATGGCGAAGCCGCCGGAAGCGCAGCCGCGCCGTCGGCATGGCTCGCTCGTCCGCTCCCACGCCCGCCGAGGAGGAGTCGGCCCAGGACTCGATGCGCGGCCGCGCAACGCCCGCGAGCGTCCCGCCGAGCCACACGGCGCGGAGCGAGTTGCCGCACACGTCCTCGGCGATGCCGTGATCGCTGAGCCAGAAAGCGAGCGCCTCCCCGAGCTTGCCCATGCTGGGCCAGCGCTTCTCCCGCGATTTCTCGAGGCCCTTCGCGATCACGAGCCAGAGCTCGCGATCGCCCGCGCCGAGATTCACGGTGGGGACCGGCTTCTCGTTCAAGATCGCCTGCATCAGGGCGTTGTAGTTCTTGTTCTTGAAGGGCACGCACCCCGTCAGCATCTCGTAGAGCACGATCGAAAGCGCCCAGACGTCGGTGCGGGCGTCGATGTCCTGCGCGCCGCGCGCCTGCTCCGGCGACATGAATTCGGGGCTGCCGAGCACGTCCCCCACCTGCGTCAGGCGACTCACGTTCGGCAGCTGCTCGAGCTTGGCGATGCCGAAATCGAGGAGCTTCGGCTGCGACCGCCCGAGCGGATCCTTCGCGATCAGCACGTTCTCGGGCTTGATGTCGCGATGGATGATGCCGCGCTCGTGCGCGCAGCGCAGGCCGTCGAGCACCGGCAAGATCAGCCGGATCGCGTCGACGGGACTGAGCTTGCGCTCGCGGTCGAGCAGCGCCGCGAGGGTCTCGCCCTCCACGAGCTCCATCACGAGAAAGGGATCGCCCGATTCGGTGGTGCCGTGATCGTAGACGCGCACGATCGCCGGGTGTCCGAGCGTGGCGCTCGCCTGCGCTTCTCGCGCCATGCGCGAGGCGAGATCGGGATCGCCGCGCTCGGAGCGAATCAGCTTGATCGCGACGTTCACACCGAGTGCGAGCGAGTGCGCCATCCACACGACGCCCATGCCGCCCTCGCCGAGCTTTCGAATCAGCCGGTACCGGCCCGCGATCAGATCGCCGGAAATCGTCTGCGAGGCGCGATGAGGCGTCTGCGCAGGCGCCTCATCGACGCTTTCCGCACGATACTCCGTCGGCCGGAGCTGATCCGGATTCGACTCCGACATTGGCTCGGACGAGGAAGCGTACTACGCCGCGCGGGTCTGCTCCTCCCGGCCCGAGAGACAGGCCTGAAATCGGCTGCGTGGGGCTTTTTGCACACATCCGCCGCCCGGAGTTGGGCGCCCTCGTCCCAGCGGAGCCGGCCCGCTCACGCTCGAGTCGAGAGGGGGCGACAGGCCCCGCCACCTCCGCTCTCCTGGCCTGCAAAAGTTCGGAGTTTCGTCAGCGGAGCTGGCAGAGCTCGAGCACGTTCATGTCGGTGTAGTCCTGATTCTCACCGGCCATCGCCCAGATGAAACCGTAGTTCTTGGTGCCCGCGCCCATGTGGATCGACCAGGGAGGAGAGATGACGGCTTGCTCGTTTTCGAGCACGAGGTGCCGAATCGCCTCCGGCTCCCCCATGAAGTGAAAGACGCGGTCGTCCCTGCCGAGCCCGAAGTAGAAGTACACCTCGGAGCGACGATCGTGGAGGTGCGGGGGCATGGTGTTCCACACGCTCCCCGGCTCGAGCAAGGTGAGGCCGAGCAGGAGCTGCGCGGAGCGGCACGTGTCGGGAACGATGTACTGATAGATGGTGCGCGCGTTCGAGGTCTCCAGGGATCCGCGGCGGAGCGGCACCGCTTTCTCGATCGAGATCTTCACCGCTTCGAAGCGGGCATGCGCGGGCGTGCTCACGAGGTAAAATTTGGCCGGTTCGGCCGGCGCGCGGGATTCGAACGCCACGTCCGAACCCATGGGCACGTACAGACCGTCGCGCGGCGCGAGCTCGAAGACCGCGCCGTCCACGCGCACGCTGCCGGGGCCGCCGACGTTCACGATCCCGAGCTCCCGGCGCACGAGGAAGGGCGCGTCGCCGCGCTGCTGCGGCAACCCGAGCGCGCGCGTGACCGGCATCGCGCCACCTATCACGAAGCGTTCGACGTGCGCGTAGGTGAGCTCCACGGAGTCGGGCGCGAAGAGGCCGCCGACCACGTAGCGTTCGGCGAGGGCCGCCGCGTCGGCCCCGCGCATCATGTCGGGATGGGTCGCCTGGAGCGTCCGCCTGTACATGAGCCTCTGATTACTCGAGGGTGAGGTCGAATAGAAACGGTTTGAGCCCGGGTCGAGAACCTTGCGCACAAGGTGTGCTTGCGTGGAGGCAAAAGACGATTCAGAAACACGCTCCCGGGTTTTCAGGGCGACCATGAGCGAGACTTCGAAACGTCGTGATCGGTTGGAAGAGACGCTGAATTGGGTGAGCGACCAGGACCTGCAGTGGTGGCCGTTTCTGTTTTTGCGCCCCGCACAGCACGAGACCATGAGCTCGCGTCGGGTCGCGATGGTGGCCGCGCTGATCGGCACGTTCGCGGGCATGCTCGCCAACGTGGCCATCGCGCTCACCTCCGTGCGTGCCGCGGCGCGCCTGAGCCTCTTCGGACTGCCGGCCTGGCTGACGATGCCCGTCGCGACGACTCTGCTCTTCTTCGTGTTCTTTCGGGCGACCTTCGCCGCAAGCTGGAATCGTCGTGCCCGGCGTCTTCCCGTACGCGCGCGCGAAAGACTGCCCTGATCTGGCATCGAAGTTGCTGGTTCTGCGATCGGTCATGGTCGCAAAAAAACCCGCTTCGAAACGAGCCAAGACGCAAAGTCCCGAGGCCTACCCGACCGACGGGCGAACGCCGGCGGATCGCGACGGCAACGAGGAACAAGCCCGTTCGCCGAGGCCAGGTGCCCGCCGGCCCGCCCCCACGTCGCAGCAGCCCGCCACCCGCGAGCGCGCCGCGACCGGCGGCCGTCGAGCGATTCCCTCCTCGCGCTGACGAGGGCGTTTCTGCCGCGGCGTGGCAGGACTGCGGGCGCACGGTGTAGCGTCGCGCATGCCCTCGACAGCCAGAAAGGCCTCTCCTGCTCCGCGGAAATCGAAGACGAGGTCGGGGGCCGCGCCGTCCGCCGGCGCCGGCGTGAAAGAGGTGCTCGCGGCGCTCGAGCGGAAGGGCAAGCCGGCGACGCGGGCGAGCTTCGCACGCTACGGAATCGAAGCGCCCCGAGCGTACGGCGTGGCGATGAAGGACATCCACGCCGTCGCGAAGGCCGTCGGAAAGAACCACGCGCTCGCCGGCGCCCTCTGGAAGAGCGGCTGGTACGAGGCGCGTCTCTTGTCCGCCTTCGTCGCCGAGCCGGGGCGGGTGAGCCCGGCGGAGATGGATCGCTGGGCGAAGGATTTCGACAGCTGGGCGGTCTGCGACACCGCGTGCATGCACCTCTTCGACCGCACGCCGCATGCCTTCACGAAGATTCGTGCCTGGGCGACCCGCGACGAGGAGTTCGTGAAGCGCGCAGCGTTCGCGCTCCTCGCGAGCGTCGCGCTGCACGACCGCACCGCGCCCGACCGCGAATTTTCACGCTGCTGGCCCCTGCTCGAGCGCGCCGCGAGCGACCCGCGCAACTTCGTGAAAAAGGCGCTGGTCTGGGCGCTGCGCGGCATCGGCGGCCGCAACGACGCGCTCTACGCCGAGGCGCTCGCCGTCGCCCGCCGCCTCGCCGCTTCCGAGGAGCCCACCGAGCGCTGGGTCGGCAAGGGAGCTCTGCGCGAGCTCACGAGCACCGCCCACGTGCGGCGCTTGAAAGCGCGAACGGCGCGCGTCGCGCCCAGCAAGCCGGCCGCGAAGAAAGCGCGCTGAGCCCCGCGGCCCGGCGCGCCTTCCTCAACGCCCGACTGACTACTTGACGGTGTCGCACTTGTTCGGCTCGTACAGGCCGCAAGTCTCGCCCGGCTCGCACTCGCCGCAGTTGACGACGTCGCCGCAGCCGTCACCGACGTACCCGCACGAGTCGTCGTCGCACGCGCTCGGGTCGCAGGGCGGCGGCGGCCCGCACTTGAACGGATCGTCGATGCCGCAAACCTCGCCCAGCGGGCACGGTCCGCAATCACGCTGCCCGCCGCAGCCGTCGCCGATCAAGCCGCACTCCGCGCCCGCAGCCTCGCAGGTCAGCGGATTGCAGCTGTTGCCGCCGTCACACTGATTCGGCGATACCGCTCCGCAGATCTCGCCCGGCTCGCAGGGGCCGCAATCGATGGCGCCGCCGCAACCGTCGCCGATGTAACCGCACTCGGCGTCGGCGTCGCCGCAGGTCCGCGGCTCGCAGCCGAAGCAGCGATTCGCCTGACCGCCGACGCGGGTGCAGACCTGGCCCATCTCGCAGGGTCCGCAGTCGACTTCGCCGCCGCAGCCGTCGCCGATGAGCCCGCACTCGGCACCGGCGTCTTCACAGCCCAGCCGGTCGCAGCCCGGGCAGTCGCAGGGGAGCACGCGACCGCAACCGTCGGAGATGTTCGCGCACGTGACGCCCTCCGCTTCGCACGTGGTGGGAACGCAACCTTGCGGCTGGCACTCACCCGCGATGCAGGCCTCGTCGGACGGGCAGCCGCACTGCTGCGTGCCGCCGCAACCGTTGCCCTGCGTTCCGCAAGCGGGGTACGCCGGGCAGGCCTGAGGCGTGCACGTCGGTGGATCGGGCTCGTCCCCGACGCACGCGCCGAGGTCGAACAGCATGTAGAGGAGGACCTTCTCCTGGTTCGTCAGGTTGCCGTTGTTGGCCGACGCGCCCTGGCAGAGCGCGGGGAACATCGCGTTGGCGGCGACCGCAGCGCCGCCCGCCGCGACGTGGAAGCCGCTGTAGGCGAGCCGGCCGCAAGCGGCGGCTGTCGGAGCCGCGTAGGGGGTGTTGAACGAGAACTGCTGCGTGCGCACGTTCCCCCCGATGCAGTCTCCGCCACCCGTGCAATGCACGAACTCTTCGGACGAGGCACCGAGCGAAGTTGCCTGGCTGATCAGATCGGTGATCGAGAAAGTGTAGTTGGGCGACGTTGTAACGCCCTCGCGCACCAGCCATGCGGCGAAGTTGTCGATGCGCGGGCTCGCATTCGGACGATTGAGCGCGACGGCGGCGGTGCTCACGACGTTGTTGCCGATCCGCGCGGTCGCCTGCCAGCTCGCCGCCGGGCCGAGCCCAGTCTGGAAGCGCGTCCCATCGGGCACATACGCCTGCGTGCCGTTCTGGTGCAACCAGCTGAAGCTCAGGTGGCTCGCGAACATGCGACCACCGCGGTTCACGTATTCGCGAACTCGCTGACCGTCGGCATCACGTTGGGTGAAGCTCCCGTCCCAGCTCTGCCCCTCGCAGTCCGCGACGACCATGTCGTAGGTCTGCATCCTGCTGAGACTGCCGTAGAGGGTGCTGTCGTGGGGCGTGTTGTTGTCGATGCGCGCACCCGCACCCGGCGGGCTACCGCTGTTGGCGCCGCCCCGGTAGACGTGCAGGCGGCCGCCCGTGGTCGTGCCGGAACCGTTCACGAATTCGCTCGTGGAAAGCCCCATCTTCCAGAGCACGCATTCCATTGCGTCGATTTGACCGGTCGAGATCGCAACACGCGGGATATTGATGCCCAAACCACCGTCGCCCGTCATCGCCCGCGGCAAGCGGGTCGGGTTCGCATCCCCGCTGCTGGTGAGCGCCGTCGTCGTGCAGGCGGCTCCCGCCTGGAGCGTCATCTGCACGGCCCGCCGGAACTTGCCGACCTTCGTGACCAGGATGAACTCCGCCCCGACGGGAATGTTGCCTTCGAGCGTGAAGGCGCCGGTCGCGTCCGACACGGCTCCCGTGAGCACGGAACCGAGGTTCTGCTCGTCGCAGCGATCGCAGCTCTCACCGCCGGTCGGGATGCCGGAGCTGATGGCGGGTAGATCCGCGATGTTGTTCGTCCGGAGGATGTACACGAAGGCGTTCGGCACGCCGACCTGGTTCGCCGTGTTTCCGTTGTCGCGGCCCGGCGTGATCACACGGCCGGTGAGGCGCGTCTCGGTCCCGCCCGTGCACACCGGAACCGAGCCGCACAGCGGGCAGCTGCCGCCGCCGGAGCCCATGCACGTCGTCGGAGCGCCGATTCCGCCCACGCAGGTCTCGAGCGCGCCGCAGGTGCGTCCCTCGTTCGCGCAGTTGTAGGTGTTCCCGCAGTTGTCGATGGCGGTACCGCAAGCCCAGCCGAGGCCCGCGCACGTGGTGGCGGTCGGCGTGCAAGTCGGCTGCTCCGGCGCGTCGCACTGGAAAGCC
>DASXWF010000952.1:0-4174 GCA_036503835.1 Polyangiaceae bacterium
GCTGCCGGGTCCCCGGCTGCCGCCACGCCGTTTTCGTGGACGCGCACCACATCCACCCGCGCGCCGAGGGCGGGGGACACGATCCCGACAATCTCGTCACGCTTTGCGCGGCCCACCACCGGGCCGTTCACCGCGGAGAGCTGCTCATCGAGGGAGCTGCGTCCGGAACGCTGAGCTTTCGGCACTCCGACGGAACACGCTACGGGAGTCCGCAAGTCTCCGCGCCGGCGGCCGGCATGTTCGCCAAAGCCTTTCAGGCGCTGCGCGATCAAGGCTTTCGCGAGGGTGAGATCCGGAGGGCGCTCGCTTCCGCGAACGTGCGCGCCGAGTTTGAGCTCCCGAAGGTCTTTCGCGCAGCCTTGCTGGAGCTCACGCCGGCGCGGGTCGAGCCTCGGGACTAACTCCATGCCGCTCCGAGTGAAGCGAACGCCCGGCGCAGGCCAAGAGCTACGGCGAAAATGCGGCGAGCATCTCGCGCGACCGCGACCCCGTGGCCCGGAGCGAAGCGCGGCGCGGCGCGAGCGCGAGGTCCACGACGAGCGCGTCGCCGCCGAGGAGCTCGATGTACGGCTCGCCCCACTCCACGACGAGCACGCGCCCGTCCTCGCGCTGCGAGTCGAGCCCGAGGCCGCGCACGTCGACCGCGTCGCGCAGGCGGTAGAGATCGGCATGCGAGACGGGCGGCGTGGTCGGATGCTCGTGGATGAGCGTGAACGTAGGGCTCGGTACGCGAGCGCTCGCGGGCAGGCCGAGCGCCCGGCAAAGAGCGCGCGTGAAGTAGGTCTTGCCGCTGCCGAGCGGCCCGTTCAAAACGAGAAGATCGCCGGGGGCGAGCAGCGGGGCGACGCGCGCCGCGAGGTCGCGCGTGGCACGTTCGGTCGGCAAGGGAATTTCGTTCATGATCCGTCGGGGGCCCCGCTCGTAACACCGAGCTGCCGGGGAAGCTCGCGCGCGCCGCCGAAACCACGCGCCTGGCTGGTCCAGAGATCGCTTTCGGCGTGCGCGAGCGCGTCGCGGCATTTCTCGCGCAGCGCGCGCACCCCTTCGCCCCGCGCGAGCCCCGCCTCGGGCAGCGCTTGCAGCGCGCGGGCGGCGAGCACGGCCGCGTCGTGCCCGAGCGCCTCGTACCAGCCGGCGCCGGCGGCGGCCTCCGGGAAAGCGCCCGCCTTCAGCGTGAACGCAGCTCCGCCGAGCGTGGTCAGCGCTTCCGTCGCGTCGAGCCCGAGCGCGAGCGGCATGCGCTCGCGCGCCGAACCCACCTCCTGCGCGAGATCCCGCGCACAACCGGCGTCGCCCGCGACGAGCAGCGCCTGCACGCCCTGCTTGCGCCAGGCCGCCACGGGAAAGCGCGGCTGGCCCGGGCCCGGCGGCTCCGAGTCGCACGCCACGCCGCCCGGCCCGACCCGGACCAGGTTCGAGCGGCCTTGCGCGGCGAGGGCATCCGCGAGGGTCTTCTCGACCAGCGCGCCGTCCACGCCCAGCACGAAGGTGAAGCCGCCCGGCGCCGGCCGAGTCGCGAGCGGGCGGAGCAGGAGCAGCGGCACTCCGGAGGCCTCGGCGCGGCGCGCGGTGAGCCGCGCCGTCTCGTCGTCCGCGCCGGACACGACGAGCGCCGCGCCTTCGGCAAAGAGCTCGGTCAGCGCGGCGTCGACGTTTTCGGTGTCGTAGCGCACGATGAGCTCCACGCGCGCCGCGCCCGCCTGCTGGCGGGCGCTGCCGAGCGCGCGCGTGATCCCGGCGCTGACGGCCGCGGCGCGCCGGCGCTCGATCGGCCCGCCGAGACCGAGCAAGAGGCCCACCGCGCGCCCAGCGATCGCCGGAGCCTTCGAGCCCTCCGCCGAGAGCGCGACGAGCTGCTGGCCCTCCGGAGTCGCCCGCAGCGCGGCGGGCGCCTGTTCGAGCAGACGGCGCGCGAGCGCCGCGTCCGAGCGTTCGAGCGCCAGGCGGACGAGCCGCGCGAGCACCGTGTCGCGCAGCCACGCGCGCGCCGTCTCGACTTCGCCGCTCGCCGCGCCGCCCGCGCCACGCCGGAGGCCGGGCAGCTCCATCACGAGGTCGGTCGCCGGCACGAGATTGAGCAGCGCGGTGGCCGTGCGCTGCGCGTGCGGAGCGCGGTCGGGCGGCGCCTGCGCGAGCCAGGCGAGCAGCGATCGCAGCGCCTGCTCGTAGCGGCGCGCGAGAAACGCGGCCCGCGCGCGCTCTTCGCCGTAGAGGTAGCGCTCGTCGAGATCGACGATGCGGCTCTCGAGCGTGTCCAGCGTCTCGAGCGCGGCCTCCGCCTGTCCGGCGCGCGACTTCAGCGCGGCTTCCCCGACGCGCGCGAAATCCCGGCGCGACCCCGGAGGACCCTGGAGCGCCGGCGCGAGCTCGTCCGCCGCGCGCTCGCGCTCCCCGAGCTCCAGGTAGGCCCAGCCGAGGTAGACGCGCACGTCGTCCTTGCGCGGGTCTTCGGGGAAGCGCTCCACGAACTCCCGCAAGCGCGGAATCAGCGCCACGCGTCCGGCCGGACCGCCGTCGAAGAAGCGCGCCCGGAGCGCGCGAAACTCCGCCTGGGCGTCGCTCGCCGACGCGAGCGACACGCCGGGACCGTCGTGACGTCGATCGCCTCCGCAGCCCGCGACGAAGAGCAGCAGGGCGAGCGCGGCGTGGGCTCGAGGCAGGGTCACGTCTGCTCCATGCTAGCGTGCCGGCGTGGAGCCTGCAGCGAAAGCCAGCCCGAGCCCGGGCTCCGCCGTCGAGCGGGCGTTCGCGCTGACGAGCGTCGTGCCGGTGGGCGCCTTCGCCGTGCTGCACGTCGCAGACTACGCCCGCGTCCTGTTCGGCGAGCAGGAAATCGGCTCCCGCGAGGCGCCCTCGGCGCTCTTGCTCGCGGCGGAGGTGCTGCTCGTCTGGCTGCCGCTCGCGACCCACGCCGTGCTCGGCGCCGCCTTCTGGAAGCGGCGCGGAGCGGAGCCGGGCAGCGATGCGTCGGCGCGCGCGCTGCTCGCCGTTCACCGGATTTCCGGCATCGCGATCGCGCTCTTCCTGCTCGATCACTTCGTGCGATTTCGCTTGCCGATCCTCACCGGCGAGCTCGTGCCGAGTGACTCCGTGCAGCGGCTCGCCTCCGAGCTCTCGCGTACGCACGCGGGGTTTCCCTGGATCGCGGCGGGCAGCCTGCTCGGCGTCATCGCCGTCGCCTTCCACTTCACGTACGGCTTGCGCCGCATCGCCCGGCGCTCGCCGGAGCTCGCCGCGAGCCGCGTCTACTCGCGGGTCTCGCTCGGCGTCGGGCTCGTCCTGCTCTTTGCCGGCCTGTTCACGCTGCTCTACCTGGCGGCCGGCTGACCCGCGACGCCACCCGGGACGCGTGGTATGCGGACCGCGTCGGATGCCGAAGTGCTACCTGCTCGCGATTTCGGGTGGTTCGAGCCTGGACCAACACTCGAACAACATCACGCTCTTCAACCTCGTCGAGCAGCTGAACTTTTCGAAGCAGGCGCTGCCCCCGCCCGGCTCGCTGATGCCGCTCGAGGTCCACGCGTACTTCCAGCTCGAGGCGCGCGAGCTCAACCAGCGCTTCGAGGTTCGCTTCGTGCTCGTCGCCGACAACGGCCTCGAAACTCCGACCGACGCTTTCCCGCACCGGTCGACCACGCTCCGCTACCGCACGCGCACCTTCGGGCTGCCCGCGCCCCCCGTCCCCGGCAGCTACGAGCTGCGCGTGGACTCGCGGCCGGCCGGCGCGGAGGAATGGTCGCGCGATCCGCGCGGCTGGCCCCTGCTCGTCGCACACAACGAGCCGCGGCCGGCGGTGACACACTGATGGATACGATCCGCATCTCCGGCCTCGAGCTCGACTGCATCGTCGGCGTGCGACCGGCCGAGCGCCGGCGCCGCCAGCGCGTACGCCTCTCGATCGCGCTCGAGCTCGATACCTCGCGCGCTGGGCTCAGCGAGCGCATCGCCCACACCGTCGACTACTCGGTGGTCGCGGATCAGGTGACGGAGCTCCTGTGCTTCCGCGAGTACCGGTTGGTCGAAACTGCGACCGAGGAGATCGCCGCGATGCTGCTCGGCGTGCATCCGAGCGCCGAACGCGTCAGCGTCACGCTCGAGAAGCCGGAGGCGCTGCGCGGCCGCGCGGCGCACGGCTCGGTTTCGATCGAGCGGGCGCGCCAGCGGCGGGCGCGCC
>DASXWF010000953.1:0-3466 GCA_036503835.1 Polyangiaceae bacterium
AGGCACGCGAAGTTCTGGTGACCGAGGCGGTCAAGGCAGCCGTCGGCGAGAGCGGCGCCGTGAGGTTCGAGGTGGCCGGTACGGGTTTCAGTGAGAACGAGAGCGTGTATCGCGTCGTCGTCGGCTGAATCACGAACGGCGCGACCGTCCCAAAGTAAGACAAGCAATCTGTGTCGCGAAAGACGTCGCTCGTCGCAAACAGGTTCGTCGTGTTCACGAGTTCAGCGCAGCAACGTGCCCTGCTGAACAGCGGAGCGCAGCAACGTGCCCCTTGCCGGCGCCTGGAATTCGCTTAACATGAGACTCTCTCCGTAAGGAGAACCGCAAGGACGAGGGCCAGCGCGAGCTGGCTCGATTTCCGTGAGGGCGGGCAATTCGAACCAGGAGGTTTGGTCATGACGACGCGACCGGGCAGGGAAAACCGCTTTCTTTCGCAGCTTCGTGCGCGGAGTGTAACGACGGCCGGCGTCGGCCTCCTCGTTCTCATGGGAGCCGAGCTCGGGAGCGCCGCGCCGCCTCATCGCCGGCGGGCCCCCGACGTAACGCCACCGACTCAACCGGAGGTTGCGGTCACGGACGTCGGCGCGACGCACGTTTCCTTCGCCTGGTCGTCCATCGAAGACGGCGACTGGGTTTGGTACACGTTGTTCCAGGACGGGATTCCGATCCTATTCCAGACGGCGAGCGAAGAGGGCACGGCGTTCCTTCTGGAGCCGAACACGACGTACACGTTCACGGTGCAGGCGCGAGATCTGCCGGGCAATCAGTCGCCGCTGAGCGAGCCTGTCGTCGTTACGACCGCGCCCGACAATCCGCTCGACACGATTCCTCCCAGTGTCCCCACGGGGCTGGTTTGGGACGTCTTCGACAACGAGATCTCGCTGCGTTGGTCGCCGTCCAGCGACAATCACGATCCGCCCAACCTGCTTCACTACGACATCTTCGTGAACGGGACGCTCGCGGACGTCGCAGTGGGCGGGAGCACGCAAGAGGTCGTGTTCGGAGTGAACGGAATGAATCTCGTCGAGATCACTGGCACCGATACGGCGGGCAATACCTCGGCCGCCGCGAGCGCCATGATTCCCGTCGAGTTCTGAGCGCGGAGGGCGAGAAGAGAAAGTTTGTTGCCAGCCATTTCGAGCACTTGAGGTGAGCGGCCACTGGGCCGGCATAATCGCCGGTCGGGGGCGCCACAGACCGGCGTCATTCACGAGAAGCCGTGGTCCCTCCTCGGGGCCACCCAGACGATAGGAGGTCATCGATGCGTCATGCGATGAGAACGTCCGCAGCGTGCGCCGTGCTGGCTCTGCTCGGGACGATCGGCGGCACGGCACGAGCCGACAAGCCGTCGGATCGAGAGAAACCCGCGCATCCCGAGAGCGCCGGCAAAGAGAAGTCCGGGCAACCGAAGGCCGGCCAACCGGGGAAGGCCGACCAGGGCAAGCCCGAGCACGCCGCGCAGCCTGGACGGCCGGATCGAGCTCGCGAGGGCGGCGGTGAAGGCCGCGGGAAAGCGGATGAAGCGCGCGAGGCGCGCGGCAAGAGCGCCGAGGCTCACGAGCTCGCACCCGGTCGGAACCGCGACGACAGGGATCAGCGCGACGCACGGCACGATGCTGCGCCGGGTAAGGGTGACGATGCGGCGCGCGATCAAACGCGAGCCAAGCGGCGCACGGACCATCGCCTGGCTCTCAAGAATCGCTACGGCCTCGAGCTCTTGCAGAGGCCGCCGATCCGCGTGGAGCTCGAACGTCACGCGTGGCGCGTGGCGCGCCTCGAGCGCATGCGTGTTCTGGCCGAAGCCATTCAAGACGCGGCCAAGCGCGGGAAGACGCTCGCGCGGCTGGATGCGCTCGCGACGAAGGAAAACGCGCGTCACGAACGACACATGGAACAGCTGAAGAATCCCGGGAACACGCTGGGCGCTGCGCAGCCGGCGAAGCCCGCCGAGCCGGGCGCCAGGCACGATCCGCCCGGCCAGGGCGTCGCGCAGGCCGAGGGGATCGCTCAACGCGCCGAGAAGGCGGGAGGTGCCCGATGAACCGCAGCATCCTGCTGGCTCTGTCGATTGCGGTGATGGCGACGGCTTGCAAGGAGAAGCCGAAGGCGGAACCTGCTCCCGTCCCGCCGGCGCCCGTGCAGGAACCGGCACCCGCCAGCCCGGCGGCGAACGTCAACGCCAACGTCGAGGCCGCCGATCTCGAGCAGGTCCCCGTTCAGGAGGACTTCGAGGAGAAGGCGCGGCTCGTCATCAACGCCGAGAACCTCGACGCGGAGATCGAGAGTCTCGAGCGCGAGACGGCCGAGTAGAACGAGTCTGTGGAGGTCCCCCGCTCGGGCGCGCCGGGGCGGGGGCTCCGACGGCACGCCGGTGATCGTAGCCTCGTTACGGCGAATAGACGACGTCGTCGCCGAGTGCCAGCACGGGTGGCGTCGCGTAGAGCACCCAGTCGTCCGGCGTTCCGTCCATCACGTCGAACGCCTGCATGTAGAGTCCCCACTGAAAGACGTTCACCGGCAGCGAGTCTTCGCGCCCGTCACCGTCCTGGTTGTAGCGATAGCCGTTCGGACCGTCGTAGAAGAACGGCTTGCCGTCGATCCAGACCTTGATGATCCCCGTGTCGTGCGACGACACCTTGACCAAGAACTCCACCTCGACCCAGCGCTCGAAGAGGTCGCTCACGCGCAGATCGTCGCGGCAGAGCAGCAGCGCGCCTGTCTCGGGCATGGTTGCCGGCAGATCCGGCGTGCCGTCCGGTGCGAGCCAGAGCTCGAGGCGATTCTCGTCGCGGAGTGAATCCCAGGGATCGGTGCTGCCGCCGCGATCCGGTCCGCGCGGGTCGAACGCCGGATCGGTGCTGTAGCTGACCCACAAGCAGACCGAGTCCGGTTCCACGTAGCTCGTGTACATCTGCAGGTTGTTCGCCTCGCAGGGCTCGCAGTGAAAGTCCTCGAGCAAGTTCACGAAGTCGCGCGAATACTGCGGGTCGTTCGGCAGGTACATCTCCTGCTTGTAGTGGTAGGCGGTCTCCCACTCGGTCACCTGGGCGGCGTCCTGATAGTCGCTGCGCTTGTCGAGGAGACGCAGCATTTCGTGCGTCCAGTCCGCGTCCTTCGGTCTCACGAAGCGCAACACCCGGCGCGTGCCGCCCGCGGGGTCGTCCACGAACTCCACCGTGCCGTCCGTCTGGTGGTAGTGATTGTAGTGACGCGCGAGGTCGGTTTCGGTTCCGTCGAACGCGACCTCCGGATTGGTCACTCCGCGCACGCCCGGCGTGCCGCCCGAGCCGCTGCCGGCGCTGCTCCCCGCGCCGCCTTCCGGCTCAGGCGAAGCACCGGCTCCGCTCGCTCCACCGGCCATTTCGAGACCGCCGCTCGCGTCGCTGCCCGCCTGGCCGCTCGAGGTCGTGCCGGAGCCGCCGCCCGCGCGTCCACCCGCGCCTGCCGCACTCGCGCCGCCCGCCCC
>DASXWF010000954.1:0-4017 GCA_036503835.1 Polyangiaceae bacterium
GAGGGGCGCCCTCGGCGTTGCTGGTCATGAATACCCCGGTGCCGGGCACGCGGGCGGGACGCTCGACGCGTAAGAGCTCCCAGAAATCCTCGAGCGGGACGATCTGAGCGCGGATTCGGCGTGCGAGGAGCTCGCGGCCGCGCTTCCACGTCGTCATCAGGACGAAGATGCCGGCGCCGACGAGCAGCGGAAACCAGCCGCCGTGAGCAATCTTGAGGGCGTTGGCACCGAAGAACCCGAGATCGACGATTGCGAAGATCGCCGTCAGGCCAACCGCGGGAAATGCGCCCCATCCCCACTGGTGTCGAGCGACGACGTACGCGAGCAGCGTCGTGATCACCATCGTGGTGGTGACAGCGATGCCGTAAGCTGCCGCGAGATTCGACGACGTTCGGAAGCCGAGGACGAGCGCGATGGTCGCGATCATCAGCATCCAGTTGATGGTCGGCACGTAGATTTGGCCGATCTCGCGCGCCGAGGTGTGTTGGATTTCGACGCGTGGCCAGAAACCGAGCATCGTCGCCTGGCGAGTCAGCGAGAACGCCCCGGAGATGACGGCCTGGGAGGCGATGACCGCCGCCACCACCGACAGGACCACGAGCGGGTAGAGCGCCCAGCGTGGTGCGGAGAGGAAGAACGGATTCTCGATCGCGCTCGGTTCGGCGATCAACAGCGCTCCCTGGCCGAAGTAATTCAGAACGAGCGCGGGCGCGGCGACGAGGAGCCAAGCCCAGCGAATCGGCCGGGCACCGAAATGGCCCATGTCGGCGTAGAGCGCCTCGCCGCCCGTGACGACCAGGAAGGCGCTGCCGAGGACCACGAACGCGATCTTTCCGTGCCCGAGCACGAAGCCGAGCGCGAAGTGCGGGCTCAACGCCACGAGCACGCCGGGGTTCATCACGATGTGCCCGAGCCCGAGCAGCGCCAGCACGGCGAACCAGACCAGCATGACGGGGCCGAAGACCGCTCCGACGCGCGCCGTCCCGAGGCGCTGGACAAGGAAGAGGAGGACGAGGATGACGATGGTCAACGGGACGACCCAAGCCTCGAACGTCGAGGTCGCGACCACGAGCCCTTCGAGCGCGCCCAGGATCGAAATGGCCGGCGTGATCATGCCGTCGCCGTAGAGAAGCGCAGCCCCGAACAGACCGAGGCCGATCACGCCCCACGCCGGCAGCCTGCCCTTGCTCGCTCCCAGCGCGAGCGCCATGAGCGCCAGCACCCCGCCCTCTCCGCGGTTGTCCGCGCGGAGCACGTAGGCGAGGTACTTCGCGGTGATCACGATCATGAGCGACCAGAAAATGAGCGAGAGCAAACCGAGGACGTTCGGTGCCGTGACGGCCAGGCCGTGCGCGGGGTGAAAGCACTCTCGGATCGCGTAGAGCGGGCTCGTGCCGATGTCGCCGTAGACGACGCCGAGCGCGCCCAGGCAAAGCGCGAAGAAGTACCGACCCTTCGGGCCGTCTGCGCGGATCCCGGCCGCGCCGCTGAGAACGCCCGCGATGCGGCGCGAAGGGCTCGTCGAGACGGCACTCACCGTCTCGAGGCTAGGCGGCGGCGCATCAAGATTTCGTAAAGATGCCGCTCTTTCCTGCCCGAGCGGTTCCTTACGATTTCTTGATGAAGCGCTCCTTCGTCTTTACGGCTTCTTGATTCCTCGCTCGCTATCTTCGTTCGCGACCCGAGAGACGATCATGGACTTCGCCTACGTCGCCCTCATTTTCGCGCTTTTCGCGCTCTCGCTCGGGCTGATCCGCCTGTGCGAGGGACTCCGACAGGAGGATCCGTGACCTTCCTGTATGCCGTCGCCGCAAGCGTGGCGTTGGCGCTGCTCGCCTATCTGGTCGTTGCGCTCCTCTGGCCGGAGAAGCTCACATGACTTCGAACGCGTTTCTGCAAATGGCCGTGTACTTCGGCGTGCTGCTGCTGTGCGTGAAGCCGCTCGGCGCGTACATGGCGCGCGTTTACGACGGCGAACCGGTTCTTCTGAGCAAGGTGTTCGGACCCGTCGAACGACTCTCCTACCGTCTTGCCGGAGCGAGCGCGGCGTCGGAGCAGACCTGGAAGCAGTACGCAGTCGGAATGCTTCTCTTCAACGTCGTGGGGACCTTCGCCGTCTATGGCCTCCAGCGCCTGCAGGGACTCTTGCCGTTGAATCCACAGGGGTTCGGCGCTCCGGCTCCGGACCTCGCCTTCAATACCGCCGTGAGCTTCGTGTCCAACACGAACTGGCAGAGTTACGGCGGCGAGTCGACGCTGAGCTACCTCGTGCAGATGCTGGGATTGACCGTCCAGAACTTCGTCTCGGCGGCGACCGGCGTGGCCGTTCTCATGGCGCTCATCCGCGGTTTCTCGCGCCGCTCCAGCGGCACTATCGGAAACTACTGGATCGACCTCACCCGCGGCGTTCTCTACGTGTTTTTGCCGCTCGGCGTGGTGGTCGCGCTCGTGCTCGTGTCGCAAGGCGTGGTCCAGACGTTCTCGGCGTCGCACACGATTCCGTTGCTCCAGTCCTTCAAGACCGCCGACGGCACGACGGTGACGACTCAGGTGCTCGCCGTGGGGCCCGCCGCCTCGCAGATCGCCATCAAACAACTCGGCACGAACGGCGGCGGCTTCTTCAACGTGAACTCCGCCCACCCTTTCGAAAATCCGACGGCGCTTTCGAACTTCGTCGAACTCTGGTCGATCCTCGTCATCAGCGCCGCGCTTTGTTACACCTTCGGGAGGATGGTGCGGGACACCCGGCAGGGTTGGGCCCTGCTCGCCGCGATGACGGTCATCGTCCTGCCGCTGCTCGCGCTCTGCTACGCCTCGGAGCAGGCGGGCAATCCGGTCTTCCAGGCGCTCGGCGTGGATCAGGCGGCGAGCGCGCTGCAGGCGGGCGGAAACATGGAGGGAAAGGAGGTGCGCTACGGCATCGCCAACTCCGCGCTCTGGGCGACGGCGACGACCGCCGCCGCGAACGGGTCGGTCAACGCGATGCACGACTCGTTCACGCCGCTCGGCGGGCTCGTGCCGATGTGGCTCATGCAGCTCGGAGAAGTCGTGTTCGGCGGCGTCGGCTCCGGACTGTACGGCATGCTCGTGTTCGCGGTCGTCGCCGTGTTCGTGGCCGGGCTCATGGTCGGACGCACGCCGGAATACCTGGGCAAGAAGATCGAGGCGTACGAGGTGAAGATGGCGTCGCTCGTCGTCTTGATCCCCTGCGCGGCCGCGCTCGTCTTCACGGCCGTGGCGCTGTCCGTTCCCGCGGGGACGGCCGGCATTCAAGACCCCGGCGCTCACGGCTTGAGCGAGGTGCTCTACGCGTACTCGTCCGCGGCCAACAACAACGGGAGCGCTTTTGCCGGGCTCACCGCGTCGACCCCGTTCCCGGACACTCTGCTCGGGATCGCCATGTGGATCGGCCGGTACTTCGTCGCGGTGCCCGTGCTTGCCCTCGCGGGGTCGCTCGCGAAGAAGAAACTGGTCCCAACGAGCGCCGGCACGCTGCCGACTCACACGCCGCTGTTCGTCGGATGGCTCGCTGCAACGGTCATCCTCGTCGGCGCGCTCACGTTCATCCCCGCCCTGGCGCTCGGCCCCATCGTCGAGCACCTGTTGCTTCATTCCTGAGGCCGAGCCATGCCGACCAAACCGCTCTTCGACGCCCGCATCGTACGGCGCGCGATCCTCGACTCGTTCTCGAAGCTCGACCCTCGTCACCAGCTGCGGAATCCGGTGATGTTCGTGGTGGAGGTCGGCAGCGCCTTCACGACCGCCCTCTTCCTGCTCGCGCTGGCGGGCCGGCTCTCGGAAAATCCGTGGTTCATCCTCGCCGTGTGCGTCTGGCTCTGGTTCACCGTGCTCTTCGCGAACTTCGCCGAAGCCATGGCGGAGGGCCGAGGTAAAGCCCAGGCAGACAGCCTCCGCTCCGCGCGCAAGGACATCCAGGCGAAGCGGCTGGCTGCGCCCCGGCGCGGCGCGCCCGTCACGCGGGTTTCGGCGTCGGCGCTGCGCAAGGGGGACCACGTG